>CAYJJD010000027.1:0-36273 GCA_964370425.1 uncultured Akkermansia sp.
CTATCAAGCACTAGGGGTTGAACCTCCATCGTTATAGTTTCGGGAATTTAGGTTGCGTTCCACCTACAAACTACGTACGCGAATTCTGATTTACATTGAGATACCGATTTGATATAAAACAACTATGACTAAGAAGAAGGCTGTAAAAAACACGGGAAATGCCCTGAAGCGGCAGGATAAGGCTGACCTTCAGGCCTATCTCACGTGGCTGCGCGCTTTTGAGCAGCAGTACAGGGAAGGGGTGGATCAGCTGGCTCTCGATCCCAGCCTATCCTTAGAAAAACAGCAGCTCATCGCCCAGATACATTCCTCCAACAACTGCATTTCAATTTGTTCATCCAGGGCGCGGCGAATCTGACGCAGTGCCGAATATTTTTTCTTGAGAATATAGTTATGGTAAAATAGATACCAATTCGCAAGAGCATAGAGCAAGCCGATCGTGAATAGAAGGATGGATAATCCGTATAATAAGATCTGCATGAGTATGTCAAACATATGTCTGATGCTTAGCTCTTATTGATAAGATATGCGAGGCTTTCCCAAGCTTCGGTTGTGACTCCCTCTTTGTCAAGTCGAGCCTTAAAGCGGACGATGAAGCTGATGAGCTCCTGTCGTGGTCCTCTGTCATGGAGGTAGGGTGCTGTGGCGTCGTAGCCGCTCCAGTCTTCTTCATGGCAGAAAAGGAGTTCGCTAGATAGGGTAGAAAAGACGCTGTAGAGCAGCTGAGGCGATGCCTCATCATAGAGTCGCTGAAAGAGGAGGTGGAAAACCTCATTCGCCGCCTGTTGATGCGCGTCGGTAGTATCAGTGACGCAGGTGTGATGTAAGTTCTTTAGTACCTCACTGCCAGTCTCTGAGTATTGGTTTTTCTCTAAAGAGGCGAGCGCTATTAGTAACTCGCCGTGGCGGCTGTAGTTGCGCTCGGCGTAATGCACCAGCGACTCAAATCCCCACAGCCTATGCCTATAGCCCCACAGTAGAGCTGGGAGCGAAAGCCCATCTAGGTCTGTCTGACCTAGAGATGAGGGGGGCAAGTGGAGCTGCACTAAACTCATGGTGCTGGGGATTTTTCTATTAAAAAGCCACCTCTACGTTCTTGTAGAGGCAGCTGATTAAAATGTTAGTGAGCGTGGCTTAGCTCTTTTTCTTTGATTTCTTAGGTGCTTTTTCACCTACTTCCGTGTCACACTTGGAGTCGGATTCTTCGCTGCCGCATTTGCAGTGGTTGCAGTTAAGAAGATCGACATTAATAGGAGCTGCGTAGCTCAAACCAACCATGCTGATAGCCGCTAAGGCAAGAATTGCTTTCATTTTATGTAAATATTAATAGAGCTTGCTTCATGCAAGATCACAAATACATTAACATGTAGATGTCATGGGGTCAAGTTTGTACTAGGTAAGTGTATGTCATAATGATACTTTTATTTATTTAAAAATTGAATAGTTAGTTAATTGCGGTGAAATCTAATAGTTCACTTAGAAGCAGAATCTGTATCCTACGCTGCCGTTCACTTTTCTGCTCTTGGCATCTTAAATGGCTTGTGATAGGTGGCTGTGCTGATGCCGAATTGATCCGCTCCATGAGTCGCAATGGCGATGACGCGGTAGCGCGCGCCTGTAGAGGGGTGGGGCAGCTGGACTTTGTAACGACCCTCTGCGTCGGTTCTGAGATGCGGACGCCAGAGTAGGCAGGACTGGGGATTCTCCTCAAGCAGCGGTGGATGGCTTCGATCATGAGAGCCTGTGAATGAAACGCTACCTCCTGAACCTCCCATCATGAACAAGGGCATATCACTACTATTTTCTAACACGCCTTGAGTCCACGTAGCGGCATCACCGCTCTGCAAGAGCTGACCGAGCGTACTGCTCGAATAGACTCCCTCGATCTGAGTGCGCCAAAAGTGAGTGTGTGGCGCAGGAGTGCTGTAGCCACCTGCCTCTAGGCTGCCTTCATCGACGACATAGAGTGTGAGGATGGCGTGGGGCACGGCTCGTCCCTCTGCATCGCGTACCTGTCCGCTCAGCTCGCTGTGCGCGTCGGAGCGGGCGGGTGGCTGCTCTGTCTTGATCGTCACGTCGAGCTGCTTGCTGCGCGGCTCGATGGTGATGTAGCTACTCCCTGAGATGATCTGAGGGATGCCAGAGGCGGTCTCCTCAGCACCGCGTATATGTAGCGCGCTGATGGTGAGGGATGGCGCGTCATCAGGGAGCAAGGGGATCTCGACGAACGGATCGTGAGCACTCACGCGGCGATGGAGATGGCGCAGCACACCGTCTCTTTCGAGGGTGATGAGGAGCTCGCCCTTGATGCGATTGCCCAGTCGGAGGCGTACGGTGTCGTTTGCTTTGTAATGTTTCTTGTCGGTTTGGAGGTCCAGTTTGTTACCTCGCTCTGCGTCCACTCGTTGTGTGATGACGCTGCGGTAAGGCTGCCCCAGTGCGTCTTCACCCTCAGCGGTGATCGTGTAGAGTCCTGCCTGCTCAATAGAGAGGGGGAAGCGTCCGCGCCCCTGCGCATCAATACTGAGGATATGTGTGGAGGGGGGCTGTGGATGCTTCTTCTGCAAGTTAAGGGAATCGTGCTCGATGCGCACGCTAATGGGGCTGGGCGCAGGGCTGGGCTTCCCCTCGGTGTCAACGACGAGTACATCTATCATCATAGGGCTGTCGCTGACATGGCTGATGGTCTCGGAGGGGCGTAGTCCTAGGTAGAGCTCAGCTGGGTGGTGGGAAAGCTCGATGCTCTGGGTGAGCTCGCCACCATCGCTACTGCTGACGGTGATGATGGAAAAGATTCCTTGATGTGATAGAGGACGGCTCTGAGGACGCGCCATCGTCAGCACGGCCTCGCCCGCAGCGTCGAGTCTCTGCCCTACTTCATGACTGTGCATCTCGGACGTGTCGTAACGCTGATCGCCAAAGCTGTAGTCACTCCAGCCCGCAGGCGCGAAAGGACGATCCGACACATAAACCGTCGCCGAGACGTAGCCATCTGGGATGGTGTCACCCGTGAGTGGTTGAGCATGAGCCGTGATGCGCAGTGTCTGACCATCAGCGCTGAGATGAGAGGCGGACTGGAACACGAAGGGGCTGCGTCGGAAATGCTCGATCTTCAGCTCGTGGGAGAAGCTCTCGCTGAGATGCGGCTGCTCAGCTGCTGCGATGGGGCGAAACTCGAGTGTGTAATCATTCAGATTCTGAGCATCGGGCTCGATGGGTACATCGAGCGAGAAGCTGTTATCCGCCTGCACCTCGATGCGCTGCGTAGCCAGCAATAGACCGCTGCGCTGGATCTGCACCTCGATCTGGCGCAGTTCCTCGTCGGGGATGAGGCTTATGGTGTTCCCCACGACGCGGCGTAGATAGCCTTTCACATGAGCGGTCTCACCAGGTCTATAGATGGGGCGATCGGTGAAGCAGTAGTGAAGAAGTCTGGGTGTCAGTGCCTGATGCTGTCTGAACGCGAGGTAGCCTGCGTCAAATTTATCACCATATTCTGCTGACTCTATCGGCCTCAGACGCACCGTGTACGCGTCCTGTCCGCAGCTGAGCTGTAGATAGCCCAGCTGCGAGGCTCGCTCGGCGAGCAGATCGCCCAGCGAGAGCCGTGAGCCCTCAGGGGAGATGGGCTGTTCATGGAGCAGCTGCGCGTCATGGGAGTAGAGGCTGAGATGGGGCTGCTGGATCTTCTCTCCAGTGGAGAGGTGAAAACCATAGACGAAGAGCTGTTTACCCAGATCGTCCATCTTCCAAATCAAGCCGAGATCGCTGTGCTGGATGACGGACTGACTGGCAGCGACCGCATCGTGGGCGAGATTCCAGCTGTCCTTTTCACACGCGGCGGAATCCTCCTCTCCCGAGAGTTCAATGAGGTAGAGGCCTGTGCGCTGCTGGGGGTAGAGTCTGTCTTCGCGGAGAGACAGCGTGAGCTCCTGATCGCCCGTGGGGAGGGGGAAGTGGCGCGTTTCTACTGGATGGAGTAGCTCGGTGGGCACGAGGCTCACCCGATGGGCGAGGAGACGCGAAGCTAGAGGCTGCCGCGCCAGCGTCATCTGAGCGTGCCCATCCACATCCATATAAGACGACGAGGAGAGGTCGGCGTACTCCAGCTTCTTCTTGTAGGGGGAGTAATAATTCTCATAGGCACGGATCACCCGCACCGCCTCGATGCCGCGTGGCTCAAAGCGCAGCACGCGCAGCTGTGGCTCATCGAGACATTCATAGCGCAAGGAGAAGGTTGACGGACCTCCCGCAGCTAGGGCTGATAGAGAGGCGTTCGATGCAAGTGAAGGATTATCTCGCTTTAATGGTGTGGGACTTGATCCCTCTGCATGATGAGGCGCAGGAGTTTCGCCGCGCTTCTCTTCCGCGGATAGCGGAGCGACGCAGAGGCTGACGAGTATGGGAAAAAAGCGATAGGTGCTCATAGGATGCATACTAGCTCAATCGTCTGTCATCTACAAGGTGGAACTGCTCCTGTTACACTGATTTTACACTAGGGGTAACTTTAGCCGTGACTGGGAATTTATATCGACAGGGCAGGGGTACTCTTGCTATAGTACGAGGATGAAGATTCTTCCTCTTTTAGCACTGTCTCTCTCCGCCCTTTGTCCTATGACCCTTCATGCTCGCGTACCGGCTCAGGCCGAGGCTAACCGTGAGGAGCGTATGGAGTGGTGGCGTGATGCAAAGTTCGGCATGTTCGTCCATTATGGTCTGTACTCAGGTCTCGCAGGTGAGATAGATGGGAAGCAGATAGATGGCTGTGTGGAGTGGATACAGCAGTATGCGGGAACAGAAACTGCCCAGTACCTCGCTCAAGCACTCCCGAAGTTCAGCTACAAGGCAGGTAATGCTACAGAATGGGTGAAGCTCGCGGAAGAAGCTGGCTGTGGCTACATCGTCATGACGACACGCCACCACGAGGGGTTTAACCTCTATGACACGACAGGCATCTCTGACCTGAATAGCGTCGAGAAGAATGGAGTGGATATCGTGAAGGAGTTCTCCGAAGCGACGAAGCAATATGGATTAAAAACAGGCTACTACTTCTCCGTCATTGACTGGAATCACCCTGACTATGACCCGACTGGCACCGATATAGCCTACCCACAGGGGAATCTGACGGCGCAGAAAGAAGGTCGCCGCCAGTTTGGTAATCATGAACGCTTTAAGAAACATCTGCACGAGCTCTTCGAGCGTCTGGTGAGCCGCTATCCTGCGGACATCATCTGGTGGGACTTCAGCAGCATCCCCTTCCAAGGCGACAAGGCATGGGGCGCGACGCATCTCATGGACACACTCTTTAAGCATCATCCAAAGGCCATTCAGAACAACCGCCTCTACTGCATCGGTCAGAGCATGAAGGCTGATGAGTTCCGTCCGACACCTATTCACATGGGTGACTTCACGACTCCTGAGCACTACATCCCAGCACAGGGCGTGGATGGTGACTGGGAGGTGTGCAATACATTAAACGGCACATGGGGCTACTCCGCTGCGAATAATAAATGGCGCACAGGTGAGGCCGTCACACGCGAGCTCATCGACATCGTGAGTCGAGGCGGAAACTACCTGCTGAATATAGGACCGAAGCCCGATGGCTCTATCCCAGCCGCAAGCATAGAAATCTTCAAGACCATAGGCTCATGGCTGAAGCCGAATGCCGAGGCCATCTACGGCACAGAGGCTAATCCCTTCGCCGCAGAGCTGAAGTGGGGACGTGTGACGCGTAAGGGTGATGACACCCTCTATCTCATCGTGTACGAGAAGCCCGAGTCTGGCACGATCACCCTCCCATGCAGCGTCGCAGAAGGCGCGAGTGTCGCGCCTCTACTCGCTGATCATGGTAAGCTGAGCTGGAAGAACGACGCGACTGGTCTCATCCTCGATGTGAAGGAGATGACGTTCGACAAGATCGCGACCGTCATTAAGTTAAAAGGAAACTACACGATCAAGCCTTAGTACTTGATCGCTTGATTGTATAACGCTCCTGCGCGCAGCCTTTGAAGCGGATGCGCGTGGGGCTCACCTGCTCGAAGGGGACATCCTCCCCTCGGGCATTGAGAAGACGGATTGCCATCTTGCTGGGTAATTCCACTTGAATATCACGGCTGAAATGAGGGCTCATCTGCGCCTCTACGAGTTCACCATCAGCCCAGCGTATCGCGACCTTCACATGACCACGTGCCATGAGCTCGCTGACGCTTCCATCCCTCCACGCCTGAGGCAGGGCTGGGAGGAGCTCGATGAGATCATCACGATGACTCTGTAGCAGCATCTCACTCACGCCAGCACAGAGACCGAAGTTTCCATCTATCTGGAAGGGGGGATGCGTCGCCCAGAGATTCTTCTGAATACCTATGCGCAGCATGGTGCTGATGAGCTCGTGCGCCTTATCGCCTTCACCGAGGCGTGCCCAGCTATTGATACGCTGCCCCATAGCCCAGCCTGTACTCTCGTCAGTGCGGGCGGTCATCGAGACGTGAGCCGCCTTGAAGTACTCAGGCGTGTCCGCAGTGATGAGGTCACCAGGGTAGAGCCCCAGCATGTGGGAGATATGGCGGTGATTTTTCCCTTCGCCCCATTCGTTGAGCTTTTTCTCCTCGTACCATTCCTTGATCTGCCCCTCGGCACCTATTTCGAGCGGTCCTTTTAAGGCTGCCTGCTTCTCGCGCCATAGCTTTCTCAGATCCGCGTCTGTGTCGAGTATGGTGGCGGCGCGTATGCTGTCTTCATAGAGCTGCCAGATGAGGCTATGCTCGTAGGTATTCCCATGAGTTCGAGGTCCATGCTCGGGGGAGTAAGCGGGGCTAGAAACGAGTTTTCCTTCCGCGTCCGTCGTGAGTGTCTGGTCGAAGTAGCGAGCTGCCTCGCGCATCATGGGGTAGATCTTCTGTCGTAGCAGTATCTCGTCACCACTGTATTCGTAAGCTTCCCAGCAGTTCTGTAATATCCATGGAAGAGCGGCAGTTGACCATCCCCAGTCGAAGCTCCATCCAGGGCATGTCCAGCCGAAGGGATTATTCTGCGTGTGAGCGATGAAGCCCTGCTCAGGGGACTCCTCTGTGCTCTGTATACCAGCATACACCGCTGCGGTGACACGGCCCGGTTCGCGCAGTGAGTCTATATAGTCAATGAGAGGTGACGCGCACTCGGCGAGCTGCGTGCTGTAGGCTGGCCAGTAGTTCATCTGGAGATTCACGTTCATGTGGTAGTCCGCATGCCAAGGTGAATTATTCGCCGCTGCCCATATGCCCTGTAGATTCGCAGGGAGCTGATGCTTCTCGGGGTTCTCGTCTTTCTCATGGCGAGATGACGCGATGAGCAGATAGCGTCCGTACTGGAAGAGGAGGGTCTCTAGCTGGCGACGCTGGCTGTCGGTGGCTGTGTTTTGCTTGCAGGCTTGTAGGAGCGCGTCCGTCGTCAGGGGATGATTAATGCTAGCCGTGTTGTGTAATGCCAGCTGCACACGCGAGAACAGGGCTCTGTAGTCTTTGATATGTGCCTCCTTGAGGGCATCGTAACCGAGCTCGACGGCTTTTTCACTGTTCTGTTCCACGCTGAGCGAGAGATCCTCTGCGGATTGACCGCTGCGGTAGTCAGGGTACTGATTTCTGTAATCGGTATCTATGCTCGTGAGGAGAATGAGCTGCTGCGCGTCTTTGAACTGGACTTTCCCATCTGTGTATTGGAGGCTGCCTCCTTCATGCAAGAGACGTGTCGATGAGACGAAGCGCAATTGGTTGTCCTTTAACTCACCAAGCAGTAGAATATGCTTCTTGTCACCACGCTCTACCCATTCTCGCCCATAGGAATCCTCTGTAGCGGGACCTCCACCAGATCCGCGTTCTGTGTCAGGATCGACATCGAGAGAGCCATTTAATCTGGCGTCACCCACGACTGTGAACTTCGTGACGATGACTTGATGTGGGTGGCTGATAAAGTGTTCGCGTATGTAGCGAGTCCCGTCGATCTCAAAGCTTACTGTAGCGACGGCCGTTTCTAGGTCAAGGCTGCGCTGGTAGTTCTCCACCTTCTTTCCCTCTAGGTCAGGGAAGTGGATGTGCATATTCCCATAGCTGAGGTAATAGCCATAGCCTCGTGTCCCTGCATCATCGGCGAGCCCTGTTAGTTGGTTGCAGAGATTGCTTGCTTCCTTATTCTTCCCCTGTTTGTAAAGCTCCTGAATGCGGCGCAGTGTCGCACCGTTCTTTCCCTTTTCGGGTAGATTTCCCCCTTGGTAGTTTGGGCGTTGTGTCGCAGGGCCACCAGACCAGAGAGACTTCTCATTGAGCTGAATACGCGCATGTGCGACTCCGCCGAATATACTTGCTCCCAGTGATCCATTCCCCAGTGGCAGGCTCTCATGCTGCCAAGCTTGGTAATTATCCGCCGCAGGCCTATCATAGCGCAGGATGAGTCCAGACTCAGAGGCGAGAAGTAGTGGGGGGAAGAGAAAGACGAGGGCAATATGTAAAAATCGGTTTCGCATTCATTCAATACTAACATAGTATGCGAGTAGTCACAAGGCGTAAAATGAGTCTTTAAAAAGGAAAAAACACACTAAAAATAACTTTCGTAGCGACGTACTGGAGGCGCCATAGGTAATATTTTACTCCCCCAGGCTTACGCTATACAGGAGACTTGACACCTCTAATATCCTATGTTAAAGTTAATATCTCAGTTATATTAACTGATCATTTAATCTTATATCGTTTCATAAATAAGAGTATTTTACGTAGTAAGCCCATATTATATGAATATCTTTGTGGAAAAGAATCATGGATGAAAAAGTATTCGGCACGATGCCCATTGGTAGACTGTTCGCGAAACTCGCGATACCTGGTATCGTAAGCATGGTGTTCATGTCTATCGGTATCATGGTAGATGGCATCTTTGTCGGGCAGTTTATGGGCTCAAAGGCTCTTGCAGCGGTGAATCTGCTGATGCCTATTGTCTTCGTATTCGTCGCACTAGGCGACATGGTGGCCGTGGGCTCATCGGTGAAAATAGCAGTGAAACTGGGGGAAGGCGATGAGAAGGGGGCTAATAGGATTTTCACAGCGAGCTTACTCACGGTATTCAGTATCGGCTTTGCTATCGCTCTCGCGGGGCTATTCTTTGGCAAGTCGCTGCTCTATACCTTTATCGAGGATGCAGAACTCGCCACGCTCGCTTATGATTATGCAAAGGTCTTCGTGCTGAGCATCCCACTTGTAATGCCGTACTTTGCCATAGATAACTACCTGAGAATATGTGGGAAAATAAATCTGAGTATGCGTATCAATATAGTCGTCGCGATTTCAAACATCGTGCTCGATGCCATTCTTATCGGCGTCCTCGGGCTGGGGATCGAGTACGCTGCACTGGCGACAGTCGCAGGGCAGATCATCGCGACGCTCAGTATCCTCCTCCTCTTTGCGGCGAGAAGATTCACGTTAAAATACACGTATCCTCACATCTCTATCTCGGAGATGCTCGGCATCGTTTACAATGGGAGCTCCGAGTTTTTTAGCAATATAGCAGGCTCGCTCATGGCCATTGTCGTCAATGGCATGCTGCTCTACCTCGGTGGAGGCATAGCAGTCGCAGCCTATGCCATCACGCTCTATATTAATAGCCTGCTCGTCGCCATGCTCTACGGCATACAGGATGCGATGCAGCCAGCTGTCAGTTACAACTACGGCGCGAAGAAGATACACCGTGTCTTTAAGCTCTACCACTGGAACTGTGGCGTAGCCCTATCCCTCTCACTTCTGTGTATGAGCGCGATGCTGCTCTTTCCTGAGACCTTGGTGGGGATGTTTGCGAATGACGCGGATACGGAGATTCAGCGCGTCGCGAAGACCGCCCTACTCCTCTCAGCTCCGGCCTATCTCTTCATCTGGTATTCCATGGTGGCGAGCGCGTTCCTTACAGGATTAGACAGACCGAAGGAATCACTCATCATCACGGTCTTTCGCGCGGTGCTTTTCCCGCTCGCATCGCTGCTCATCATGCCTTATTTTATGGGGCTAAACGGCATATTCATCACGGCAGCGGTCAGTGCCGCCTTGACCTGCACTGTCGCTTACCTGATATGGAAGAAGACGATGAGCACGATCAAGCTACAGACGTGCGCTTCTTGAGATTGAGCACGCATCGCTTGCCCTTCGTACGGGCGCAGCCATTGCAAGAGGCGCAGCGCGCGAAGTGATCCTCATTCGCATACCACTTGTTCACGAGATCTGGCTCGCAGATGAATGGACGAGCCATAGAAAAGAAGTGTATGCCTCCCTCGAGGTGCAGCTGCTCCATGGCTGCGAGCTTACGATTACCACCGACGAGCATGACAGGGATATTCACCGCACTGACAAGTCGCTTCGCAAAGGGGGCGAAGTAGGAATGTGTCGCAGGATCGGCACTCAGCCTGTTGCGAGCTGTCGCGAGGTTATTCTTATTAACAAACTTAGAGGAGGAATTACCACCGCTTACCTCGATGCAGTCGATACCTGCTGCTTCCAGCATCTGAGCGACGATGAGGCTCTCGTCCTGAGTCAGCCCCTGCGGTGTGAAGTCTTCGGAGTTCAGCTTCACCATGAGGACGAAGCGATCAGAGACAGCTTCACGCATGGCTCTCACTATCTCTACGACGAAGCGAGCTCTATTCTCCAGACTGCCGCCGTACTCATCCTCACGTGTGTTATAATCACCCGATAAGAAATGACTGAGCATGTAGCCATGTGCGCAGTGCAGCTGTATGCCGTCGAAGTTAGCAGCTTCTGCACGACGAGCAGCCTGTGCGAACTCATCTATGAGCACGAGCATATCCTCCCTCGTCATCTCGGTAGGTGTGATGCCTGTCGCTTCATTCGTCACAGCACTAGGTCCCCAGATCAGAGGTGAAGCAGGTCGTAGACCTGACATAGAGCCACCGTAGACGATTTGTAAGAAGATACGAGTGCCGTGGTCATGAACCATTTTCGTGAGAGGCTGGTAATCCGCGATAAAGGAATCATCATAAATCCCCATCAAGCCAGGGTTCGGCTTTTCTTCCGCATGGACATAAGCGTAGCCTGTGATGATGCCGCCTACGCCCCCTTCTGCGAGTTCTTCGTAGATACGAAAGAGCTCAGGTGTCATGTGCCCCTGCTCATCGGCTAGATCCTCCCATGAGGCGGACTTAAACAGGTGATTCTTCAGATTCAGGGATTTTAATGTGGTGGGTTGGAGTAATGTGTTCATGGATATTTGGGGGTGACGGGATTATAGTCTTCATTTCTGATAAATCAAGCGATAATAACGAAAATGACACGATGAGGGGGGTATGTCACACACAGCTTCGCTGAAGTGGCTTCGAAGTGATGTCTATTCTTGATTTCGCGCAGGCCTTATGGCAGAATCATCCCATGCAGGCACATCTCGGCAGCAAAGGGCTGACCACACTTTTCCAACAAGAAGGGACAGCACCCCTCCTCTCTCTCCAATTCTGGGTACAAACAGGCTCTATACACGAATCTCCCCAGCTCGGCTCTGGCATATCCCATCTACTAGAACACATGGTTTTCAAGGGAACAGCCAGTTATAATGGCCAAGAACTCGCCGAGCGCGTCTCCTCACTAGGCGGACTGTGGAATGCCTACACGAGCACAGACCGCACCGTCTACCACATCGACGGACCTGCCAAGCACTGGAAGGAGTTCCTCCGCATCCTGCATGAACTCGTCTTCTCCCCCAGCTTCCCCCGCGATGAATGGGAGAAAGAACGCGATGTCATCCGTCGCGAAATGGCTATGTACGACGACGACCCGCAGGATATCGCCTACCGTACGCTGAATGAAACCCTCTTCTGCGCCCACCCACGCCGCCTCCCCGTCATCGGACACCGCCATCTCTTCGACGCGCTGAGCTATGAAGACATGTGCAGCTACCACGCTGACTGCTACACCGCGGAGAAGACCTTCATCGTCTGTAGCAGTGGCGCGGACATCATCCCCCAGCAGGCATTCATCGCAGAAGTGGAAGCCCTGCAAGCTAGCGTCACACCGAAGCAGAGTCGCCCCTACAGTCCGGCCAGCGAATCGCCCCAGTGGGGCTCTCGCCTGACGCGTCGCGAGTTCGCCCAGCCGACGAGTACCCTCATGCTCGCATGGCGTACCCCCATCACCACTCACCGTGATGCAGCCCCACTCAGCATCCTCGCCCACCTCCTCGGCAGCGGGCGCGCCGCATGGCTGCACCAGCTATTCCACGACGAAGAAGGCATCGCCCACGATGTCAGCTGCACCATCATCCCCTCACGCGAAGGCGAAGGAGCCTTCGTCATCGAAGCAGACTGCGAGCGCGAGAAGCGCGATGAACTACGTGATAAAATCGTGGAGTACATGAAAGACCTCCCCGAACGCGATGGCTTCGAACTCGGTATCCAGCGCAGCCTCGCTCAGCTGAAAACGACACGCCTCCGCGGGCTAGCCAGCGTGCAAGGACGGGCAAACGCCTTAGGACTCAGCTGGCATCACTCGCGCAATAGCAAGGCCATGGAAGAATGGGAAGAAGCCCTGCGTCAGGTCACCTCAGAGGATATCAAGCGTGTCATCCGCAGCTACTTCATCGCTAACAAGCAGTGTGAAGTCAGCATCGACCCTCTAGGCAGTAACACATCAGAGGCAACCCTCACTGAGCAGGGAGCAGACAGCCCAGCCCTCCTCCAAGAATTAAACTCAGGGCTACGCCTCATCACGAAGCAGGACAAGAGCATCCCCATCGTGAGTATAAATCTCGCTGTCGGCGCAGGCTGCGGCACAGAGACCGCCGCACTGGCAGGGATTAACAGCCTACTTTCCGAATGTATGCTCAAGGGCACAAGCACACGCAGCGCGAGCGACATCGCCGACGCACTAGAGAATCGCGGAGCGAGCATCAGCAGCGACGCGGGGAATAACACCCTGCTCATCTCTGCCACCTGCCTGAAAGAAGACCTATCCCACACGCTCTCCATCCTCGCCGACATCATCCTACACCCTGCCCTCGATCAGAAAGTCATCGTCACAGAGAAGGAAGCCATGATAGCCGACGTGCTCGACGCGGAGGAAGACCCACTCTCGCTTGCGTTCCGTCAGCTACGCCCACTCTGCTTCGGCGATTCCAGCTACGGACTCATCCCCGATGGCACAGTCGAGAGCCTACGAGCCATCAGCCGAGACGATCTCCTACACCAGCACGCACGCCTCTTCTGTGGGAGAAATATCGTCCTCAGCCTCGTTGGCGATGTAGAAGATGAGGTGCAGAATATCGTGAACGCCGAGTTCACCAGCCTCCCTTCAGGGCAGCCCATCGAGCGCAGCGCGACCATCCCACAGCAGGCAGGAGACAGTCAGCTCATCGCAGACAAGGAACAGGCCGTCCTCACTCTCGCCATCCCCAGTGTCCCCATCCTCTCCGAGAAGAACACCGCACTCGCGCTCGTCTTAGAGTGGCTACGCGACATGGCAGGGCCTATCTTCACCGAGATACGCGAGAATCGCGGACTCGCCTACTATGCCTCAGCCTCCGCCATGAGTGGAATCGACACAGGCTGCTTCTACTTCTACCTCGGCACCGCTCCCGAGCAACTAGCTGAGGCGCGCACCGCCCTGACAGAATGCCTCGCTCGCCTCGCAGAAGAAGGCATCCCACTCGATGCCTTCGAGCGCACGCGCGCCACCGCCCTCGTCGGCCACCAGATCCACATGCAGTCACATGCCCGCATAGGTAAGGCTGTCGCACTCGACACCCTGCTGGGCTTATCCCCCGAGTACAGCCTCAGCCTCCCCGAGCGTCTGCAAGCATGCAGCCACGAAGAAGTCAGCCACGAGCTGCGCGAGCTCCTTCACCCCGACAAGGTGAGAAGCTGGGTCAGCGTCAGTAATGTCTTCTAGCCCCACCCCCTCACATAGTCCCCCACACACACATTTCACATGAAAAAGATCCTTAACATCCTCAAGAAGCTATCTCTTTATCTCGGGCTTCCCTTCATCGCCTGCGTACTCGTCAGCATCCTGTACCACCACTGCCTCGGCGACAGCTACCAAGTCAGCCTCAAGAACGCAGAGGGTAAAAGCATACATGCCCACATGCGCATCATGAAATCCTACCCATGGTACATCTGCCTGACGAACCCCATCGGCACCTCTTACCATCCACTCTACGAGGATAAGCGCGTCTACATGGAAGATGAGATGACGATAGAGACGGTGAAGGACGATGAAGAGCTACTCGTCTTTCTCACGCGTGACATGTTCCCCCTCACGATAAGCATCAAGGGAAAGCACCCGCTCACACAGACCATCACATGGGAAGACTTCATGGAACGGACTTCTCCCCATATATGGATAGATGGTCAGATGCACTCGGTATCCGATATCAAGTTTACAGACAAGGACGCGATCGTCCTCAGCTGGCAGTTACAGGATGGAGAATGGATCTGGCGAGATGTGCTGACTTTACCAAATAACTATGGACTCCATAACTACTACTACAAGGATGGCGTCGAGATGGCGAAAGAAAGCAAGCAGGTCCCCTAAAGGAACCTTGAGAAATTAGTCTGAGCAGAATGCTAATCACGTAAATGAGCGTAACAGCACGCCTTTTTAAGTACCCGAAAGGGTACTTTTTTTGTAGAATCGCATTATTCAATAGCGTTCTAATGTATGTGCAGTAATAACAGTGCACGGCATTATTTATGAAAACTCAAATAAAATTAGCTGCATTAATATCAATGCACTACATGATCATATCTCCCACATGGGCAGAAACATCACTCAGCTATCCTCAAGTCGCGACAGGGCAGGTAAAAACATATGATAGTAATGGAGAAGAACTATCAGGGCTAAAAGAAGGAGACTCTTTCTATGGTCAAGATGGACATTATGCAAAGGGTGCAAAAATGTCGTTTAAGGATAATGGTGATGGTACAATCACGGATTTAAACACAGGTCTTACTTGGCAAAAAGAGCCCCCTACGAAGGGCTATAGTTGGCAGGAAGCTCACGATTATTGTGAAAATTTAGAGCTGGGCGGGCATAGTGATTGGCGTCTACCTTCAGCAAAGGAGTTATTCTCCATTAGTGATTTTAGTGAAGGCTGGCCTTATGTCGATTCTGAATATTTCAAGCTCGTGAATAACGAGCGAGTAGGAAAAGACGAGCAATACTGGACTAGTAATAAGTATCTCGGAAGCATCGCACGCGGTGGTCATAACGGAGCCTTTGGGGTGAATCACGCGACGGGGCATATCAAGACTTACTCCGCTGGAGGACAGGGCGGCGGTCGCGAAGGCGGTCGCGCACGTCCACAGGGCGGCGGTCGTGAAGGCGGTGCACGTCCACAGGGCGGCGGTCGTGAAGGCGGTGGTGCGCGCCCACAGGGCGGCGGTCCACAGGGTGACCATGTAATGGGTGGGGAACGCAGAGGACCCTCTCGTGGTCAAGGAGAGAACAGCTCAGGCACATCTCGTCCACAGGGACCACCACCTCAGAGAGGTGAACAAAACATGCAGCAGCTAATGGAGCGCTTCGACATAGACAAAGACGGAAAACTCAATGAAGAAGAACTAATCGCCATGCAGGCGGCGAATGCTTCGCGTGGTCCTTCCGCAGGTGGTGCTCGTCGTAATCCTGCCGCGAAGCAAGTCCGTGCTGTGCGCGGAACTCCTTATGGGCAGAATAAGTTTGTGGATAATGGTGATGGCACTATCTCGGATAAAGGCACTGGACTCATGTGGGCTAAGCTTGATAGTAAGGAAGGTATGGACTGGCAGAGCGCATTAAAGTACGCAGAATCCTCAGAATTAGCAGGGTTCACTGACTGGAGACTTCCTAATGTTAAGGAGCTTCAAGGTATAGTAGACTACAATCGTGCGCCGAACTCCTCTGATCCAAGTAAAGAAGGTCCTGCGATAGATCCTATTTTTGAATGCTCTGATTTCACTAACGCTCAGGGTGTGAAAGATTACCCCTATTTCTGGTCCAGTACTTCAGCCCTATTCCGTAAAGGTACTCCTCACTACTATGCTTGGTATGTGGCGTTTGGGCGTGCTGTGAATAAAACAGGTGAAGATTCACATGGTGCAGGTGGCGTAAGATTCGACACAAAGCATAAAGATGGTCCAGCAGGGGAAGACGCAGGGCGTGTCTTTAACTATGTTCGAATCGTTCGCGATATGAAGTAAACCGCAGCAAAAAAAATAACTGACTGGCTGAAATTTACTTTGGGAAATGCGTCATTCATGACGGCTATCTTGAGTAAATAAGGCAACTAATCGCGCCGCAGCTCTACGCTAGCCCCAAGAACCTTTCTGGGGCAGTCGCGAACTACCAGCCTCACTTCAGCAGATACACCCTGCCTCATCCAATAGGGAGAGGCAGGGTGCTTACTTGTTGCTTATCTATTAAGAGAAAAGTGCTGTAGAATAGTAACGATCTGCGGAGTCTGGGAGAATGACGAGGATTTTCTTCATGGCATTCTCTGGACGCCTCGCGATGATCGTAGCGGCGTGCAGTGCTGCTCCAGAGGAAATGCCTGTGAGCACCCCTTCCGCTCTACCTAACTCGCGGGCGACTCTGAAGGCATCATCGTTACTCACGGTGATGACTTCGTCATAGATTTCTGTATTCAGTGAATTAGGCACGAAGCCTGCGCCTATGCCCTGAATGCGATGCACACCAGAGCGGCCTTCACTGAGCATAGGGGAGTCGACAGGCTCGACTGCGATGACTTGCACTTGGGCTTTCAGACTCTTAAGAGCCTTACCTATGCCACTAATCGTGCCGCCAGTGCCCACTCCTGCGACGATGATGTCGACATCGCCGTCCATGTCATCCCATATTTCGAGTGCCGTGGTCTTCTCGTGCATGATAGCGTTAATGGGATTGCAGAATTGCCCAGGAAGATAGGAGTTCGGTGTGCTCTCGTGGAGCTCCACAGCCTTAGCTATGGCACCGCGCATGCCCTTCGCCCCCTCGGTAAGAATAAGCTCCGCGCCGTAGGCTTTCAGAATGTTTCTGCGCTCTTCACTCATGGTTTCTGGCATGGTGAGAACACAGCGATACCCTTTAGACGCGGCAATAGAGGCTAGGCCTATGCCTGTGTTACCACTGGTGGGTTCGATGATAACGGAATCAGGTGTTAGGATGCCTCGCTCTTCTGCGTCTTCGATGAGTGCCTTCGCGAGCCTGTCCTTCACGCTTCCGCTAGGATTCAGGTATTCTAATTTCACATAAAGAGGTGTGCTCAGACTATTATTCCTAGAGAAATTGTTTAACTCAAGAATGGGTGTCTTGCCGACTAGCTCAGCGACTGAGGAGTAAATATTATTCATGATGCGTAGATTATAGCAGAGTATTAAATTTTATCAAGTGCTTGACTTAAGTCCGCAATGATGTCGTCTATGTGCTCCGTTCCTATGGATAGGCGCACTGTCTGAGGCGTGATGCCTGACGCGACCAACTGCTCAGAACTGAGCTGAGAATGTGTAGTCGATGCTGGGTGGATGACGAGGCTCTTCACGTCGGCAACATTTGCTAAGAGCGAGAAGAGTTCTAAGTCTTCGGTGAACTTCTTTGCGCTCTCTTCATCGCCCTGAATCTCGATAGTGAAGATAGAGCCTGCTCCGCGTGGGTAGTACTTCTTATATATCTCATGCGTCGCCTGATCGGGCTGGCTAGGGTGATTCACTCGGGCTATCTTCGGCTGCTGTGCTAGGTAGTCGATGACTTTCAGCGCATTTTCTACATGTCTTTCGACACGAAGAGAAAGGGTCTCCAGCCCCTGAAGGAGTAAAAAGGAGTTAAACGGACTAATCGCAGCCCCTGTATCGCGCAGCAGCGTGATACGAATCTTCACGATGTAGGCGAGATTTCCCAGTGCTTCTGCGAGAACGAGTCCGTGGTAGCTGGGATTCGGAGCGGTGATACCGGGGAACTTATCATTCTGCTTCCAGTCGAAGTTCCCAGAGTCGATGATGACCCCACCGAGCACTGTGCCGTGACCTCCTATGAATTTAGTGGCGCTATGAACTACGATGTCAGCACCATGCTCGATGGGGCGAATGTGATAAGGAGTGGCGAACGTGTTATCCACGATGAGCGGGATGCCATGCTGGTGCGCGACTGCGGCTACAGCAGCGATGTCGGTGGCATCACTATTCGGATTTCCAAGACTTTCGATAAAGATAGCCTTCGTCTTCTCCGTGATAGCGGCAGCTAACTCATCGAGCTGGAGGCTATTCACGAAGCTCGTGTCTATGCCAATTTCCTTAAAAGTGTGTGCGAAAAGATTATAAGTACCTCCGTAGATACGCTTATCCGCGACGATATGGTCACCAGCTGTTGCTATATTGCGAATGGCATATTCTATCGCTGCTGAGCCAGTCGCTACAGCGAGTGCTGCCACGCCACCTTCGAGGGCGGCGATGCGCTTTTCTAAGACATCGGAAGTAGGGTTCATCAAGCGAGTATAGATATTCCCGCTCTCAGTAAGGCCGAAGCGACCTGCTGCCTGAGCGGAGTTCTCGAAGACGTAGGATGTCGTCGCATATATAGGAACTGCACGCGCATCGGTGCTGGAATCAGCTTGCTCTTGGCCGACGTGCAGTTGTAATGTCTCGAACTTGTATGTATTACTCATATTGATACCGTGTGTATTCTTTTTATCCCTATAATAACAGTAGGAATAGGTGGATATTATCAGATTCATTGATAAAGTCAATAGAAATAAGCTAAAGTTGGAATAATCATCAAATGATGACAAACTAATTATTCAAAGTCACCTGACGTCATCGAATAGGGTGCTTTCGCTCCCTCTCGCATCTCCATATGTGCCACTGTTAGCATACCGTGCTCTCCTATACATGCTTAAAGTAGCTGAGCAAGGAGATTCTCTGATCCACTCGTTTCCCATGCCCGCATTTTGTAGCCATGTCTTAGATGAGTTTCTTTGTAATACTTGAGTATATTTTCTCGTCAGCAATAAGATGTAAAAGAGCTATTGCTCGATCGTTGCCTGTGCTGCAGCACGCTTGAGTTAAAGCCTTGCTTGTTTGATAATTTTGCGCACTCCTGTTCCAAAATAATAACAGTGACCTACTACGGTTTGAGCATCGCCATCGCCCTGCTCTGCTGCCTCTTTATACCAGCTCAACGCTAATTTCTCATCAGATTCCATACAAATGTTACCAAGCTCAAATTGTGCGCGAGCATCCCCATTATGTGTTGCCTTATCTAGCCAATACCTTGATGACACCAGATTCCGCCGCACGCCTACTCCTTCTTGATAGATTGAGGAGAGAGTACTGCGAGAGACCGATTCACAAATAAAATATGGCACTGCGTCAGATTCGTCGCGCCCTGGATGAACAAATTGAAATGCAGTTGTTGGAGGAATGGCACGAAGTGCCTTTTCCATCAACAACTGATACCTGCATCAACTGCATGGCGCCGTACAACTCAAGCAAAAAATCGTATAAAGTGCGGGCGTAGCCCGCCGAGCGAAGCGAGTTTATGCCGACTTTATGCTTGAATTGTACGGCGCGCTGCGGTATAGAGACCGTAGATAGCAAATGGACATCTCCCTCTTTACGCGACGAATCTTCCGAAGTGCCCAATATTCCTCCATAAGAGTGTGAGTACTTCAAATTTATTTGAAAATAATACAAAAGACGGTGACTTAATTGCTATAGCAGATAGATTTACTATCCATGCTGTTGGTAAACTTCTTACTAACACGAGTCCTATAACTGATTACAAATTAGAATTTATAAAAACTAAAGAAGAGCGAGAGTATTCGGCAGAGAACGTGCTCCTGTTTTCATCTCGACAGAAAACAGATTAAACAGGACTGAGGCATCATGGTATTTCAAGCTTGATATCACGAAAGAAATCTGCTAGAGTACCTCCATGCCGAAATCCCACAGATATCTTGCACTCTTCCTCTTTACCCTCATTCTATGCACAGCTTCTTGCTGTGGAGTGACTATGGCTAAGAGAACAGAAGACGGGAAGTGGGCATTTGTGCCACTCGCAGACGGATTCGATTACCCCGTGGGGAAACCCGATGCGAAGAACTATTACAAGGCTCGTGGCATACGCTTTAAGACACCTCGTCACCTCGGCGAAGACTGGAATGGCATAGGTGGTGGGAACACCGATCTCGGCGATCCAGTCTACACTATCGGTCACGGGCTCGTCACCTACGCGGCTGACGCAAAAGGTCGCTGGGGGAAGATCGTGATCGTGCGCCACGCCTACCGTGAGCCAAAGCTCAACCGCGTCATCTGCGTGCAGACCCTCTACAGCCACCTCGATAGAATAGACGTGCAGCTCGGTCAGATCGTGATGCGCGGCGATCAGGTCGGCACGATAGGGACGAATAATGGAATGTACCCTGCCCACCTCCATGCGGAGCTGCATTACAATGTGCTCATCAATTGCGGTCAGCAGGGCGTACCCAAGACTCCTAAGAACTACGGTCACCTGACAAACTTCATCAAGAAGTACCGCAAGCTCCCGAATGAAAACAAATGGGTGAAAGTACCCATCGGCGGCTTCCTCCCCTACAAGAATACCGTAGGACTCTAAAGAATTTAAGTGTACCCCCTCGTGTCCTCGTCTGGTGAAAAGATCTGCCTCTTCGGCGGAAGCTTCGACCCAGTACACGCGGGGCATCTGCATCTCGCCGAGCGCGCTCACGAGGTGGCAGGGCTTGATAAATTACTCTTCCTGCCTGCGGCACGCTCTCCCTTCAAACGAGAGCAGCAGTGCTACTTCACCGATGAGCAGAGACTAGAGCTGCTACGCTGCATGACAGCCCATCTCGCATGGGCGACGGTCTCGGAGCTTGATCTACGTCTCCCCCCGCCTAGCTGGTCATGGCGTGTCGTCGAGCTGATGCGTGAGCAATACCCCCATGCACAGCTTTACTGGCTCATGGGTGTCGACCAGTGGGAGCTGCTCCACCGCTGGGCACGCTTTGACTACCTGCAAGAGCAGCTCACCTTCATCGTCCACCATAGGCAGAAAGCCCCCGTGGAGCTCGAAGGCGCATCCGCTATCTTTATTGCTGGTGACCACCCAGCCTCCTCATCGAAGCTGCGCGACTGTCTACAAAAAAACTCAGCCATCCCCGAAGGTTGGCTGAGCGATGACTCCCTGAGCCTGATCGCCTCTTATCAGCACTAAAATGATTGAGCCTTGGCGCAATACCCATAAGCGACACCTAAATGGGAGTCCAGAGGGACTCGTTCCTCTGGCAGGATGCAAGGACGGCGTCCTTGCTGGGAGTGTGAGGGCAAAGCCCTCGCGGAAAAGCTGTGCTCACAGAGCACAGCAGCGTCAGCTTCTTATAGACAGAAGGCGCACGCGCCCTTGTAGCAAACCCAGCATGTCATCACTGCCCGAAACTGACGCGCACCTTTCTGCGCGCGACAGCGCGACTGTTATCTTTCGAGTGACGCAATGCCGAAGTCAGGGCAGTATTAATATTTTACTGATAGGTAAATTTCTCTCTATGCGGGTTCTTATCTGCAAATAACTCTAGATCTGTGTATTTACTATTCTTGTAGAGATCGAGAAAATTATAAACTCTATTTTTCTTTGTATACTCATACAATTCTTCTTCCCACTTAATCATCTCTTCAGTACTCACAGTTTCATCTATGAACCAATAAATAGAGGCTAGCCTCTTATGCCATATATCGTATATTTCAGCAGCAGTGCTCCCTGTACGCTTACGGCTATATTCATGCACAGGCAACGCATAATATCTAACAGTAAACATTAACTTATCTTTATAATTCTTCAAAGGGGTAGAAATATAATATTTTCTATCTGAATATTCTCCCTCACCTAGCTCTTCATGATAAAATTGATTGTAGAGAAATACTACAGGTTTGCCATGCTTATCGAGTAATAAAACTTTATCAGATAAGAAAAAAATGGCTTTATATCCGATTTTTTCAAACTCTATATAACTATTGAAATAATGCCCTGTGTAAGCTACTAGTTCTTTTTCTGTTTCTGAAAGATTTTTTTCCAGTTGCGGTATACGAATGCGGAGGTTTATAAAGAGATCATGAATATGCAGGTAAGGTTCTGTACTCTTCTTCTTATGGGCGTCCACGTAATAAAGTAGCATGTTTTTTACTCTATGATTCATCACCTTTGCTACGGTCTGAACTTCATTATAGTGACCTTCCTCCTTTTACTTTTCTATAGATTCGCGAGGTATGGTGAACAGTGGGTCATCTTTGAAAAAAACAGTTTTCCTTATAATCGGCGGTGATTCCTCTGACAATGTTAATGGCATAAGTTTGCACCATGGAAATGCTCCATCATCTTCCAAATGAACGAGAATACCAGAATAGGGACTGATCGCGGCAATGAAAACATTATCATCAGCCTTTATTCCATATTTATTATCGACGAATTGATCATTAAAAGTCTCTCGAATTTCCTCAGTAAACCAAATATATTTGGGATCAAGCCCTTTCATATATGACGGCGAGATAGACGCATACTCCGGTTTTATATCTTGGTACCCTAACTTGTCTAACTCTTTTAAGGCTTAAACATTTTTTTACTTTTTAAGATCTCGTCTTAACTCATCTCTATCCATCTTCCACTCTTTATTAACTCTTCATTTTCAA
The DNA here is from genome assembly GCA_964370425.1 of uncultured Akkermansia sp. Taxonomy (GTDB): domain Bacteria; phylum Verrucomicrobiota; class Verrucomicrobiia; order Verrucomicrobiales; family Akkermansiaceae; genus Akkermansia. The sequence continues at coordinate 22,661 of CAYJJD010000027.1, forward strand.
GAATTAATTTTTCATTTGCGGCTTTCAATTTTTTAAGGGCAGATAAAGCGTCTTTGCTAGAGTGACGCTTAGCATATCTTATTGATTCATTAACCGCGATTTCCTTACCATACTTATAACTTTTATGTAAAGTTACAATATAATTTCTGTCGCGGTAAAGAATGTAGCGAAAAGGGTATCTTTTCTCATATCCGAGAATGCTCTTAGACGATATTTTTTTCTTGAGGTCATCTGGGAGATGACTTTCATCCAAGAGTGGTTTAACGTACTTGTAAGCTTTTACTCTATCCTCGTCCGACTTGATAGGGATACTAGCTAGAGCCGTAAAGGACGATAAACAGAGCAGGACGAATAAGATGAGCTTCGTTATGGTAGCGTGTAGCATAATAGATTTCAGGTAAGATATAGACACTATCCCAAAAAGAGGAATTGTATAATCGAGTCGACAGAACCCCAATTACATTTATCCTACCAGAATTCGAAAAGATCACAAGGACTAATTCTAACTGATCCTAGTGTTCGTTAGCTGTATAAAATGGATCAAAAATGCGACATCTCAATTAGCAGCATCAAGCTGATATTGGACGCATTTCCAATATCAGCATTCTGCTCGGGCTATTTTTGCAAGTCCACAAAAGCCTCGGCGCGCTCCCACGCGTCGATGTCGATAGAGTCGACGAAAACGTAGTCCATCCCACCAGCGATAGCCGCGTCTATACCTGGCTGCGCATCTTCGAATACAACGCATTCTGTGGGCTCTACGCCCATGCGCTTCGCGCAGAGGAGGAAGATGTCAGGCATGGGCTTGCCACGTCCTGCTGGGACATCTTCTGGGGTGACGATGATGGGGAAAAGATCTTCTATGCCGACGGAGGCGAGAGTGGCGAGCGCCCCCTTCGGGGCACTGCCTGTTCCTATGGAGTAGGGAATGCCCTGTGCTGCGAGGCTACGTACGAGTTCGACGGTTTCTTCTATTCCTTCGAGCGCACCATCAGCGAGGAACTGGAGGTAGAGCTCGCGCTTGTACTCCGCGACCTTCTCCGCATCGAGACTGAGTCCGTAGCTTTCATTCAGCGAGTTCACGATGTCGACGGCAGCGCGTCCACCGTAGTTCACAAATTCTTCACCACGGAACACCTCGTAAGGTGCGCCGTGATGCGCGAGTGCCTGCCTCCAAGCACGGTAATGCAGTCCCATGCTGTCGACGAGTGTACCGTCGAGGTCGAAGATATAGCCAGCGTACTGCTTGCTGGGGAGGGTTACTTTTGTCATGATTTTAGAGATTGTAATAGTTCACAAAACGGCTGAGGTCTTTATCCCTGCCGAAGAGCACGAGTATATCCCCCTTCTCGAAGATGAGGTCGGGGGCGGGTGTGTCGATCACTGGCTGCTCTGGAGTGGCGAAGACATCATCACTGGGGGCGAGCTCCATAGTCACCCCACGGCGTATGGTGAGGAGGTTCAGCTGATGCTTCGCACGCAGGTTCACGTCGAGCAGCTTCTTACCGATCCATTCTTTCGGCAGGTTCACGTCAGCGAGTGCGTGGTTGTGGTCTATCTTACGCAGGCGCATGAGACCTTCGTTCTGGAAGTGGGAGACGAGCTGCTTCGCGGCGACATCTTCGACGCGGAAAAGGTCTTTCACCCCGATGAGCTTGAGCACATTGCTGTGCAGGTGGTTCGCGGAGCGTACATAAAGGTTCTTCACGCCTAGTTCTTTTAACTGAGCGGTGATCAGAATGCTTCGCTCGAAGCCTTCACCGATGGCGACGATCACATTGATATCATCTCCGATGAGATCCATCTGGCGCAGGACCTTATCATCCATGGCATCGCCTGTCATGGCGTAGGCTACCTGATCTTTGATCTCGGTGACGACGTTTTCTTTTTCATCGAGCACGGTGACCTCATAGCCTCCTTGTGCGAGTTGCAGTGCTAGCGCACGTCCGAACTGACCTAAACCGATGATGACAAATCTCATATTTTCTAAAATGTGGGGTTATACTATGAAAAGGGGACTATGTAAGTGGGAGTCGCGTCTCTGGATAGCGGAGGAGTCGCTGATCGCCCTGACGGATGAAGATCATCATGAAGGTAAACATACCGACTCGCCCGAATATCATACTAAAGGATAAAACCATCTTCGATGCGCCTGATAGCTCACCAGTGATGCCGAGTGAGTAGCCCGTCGTCGTGAAGGCACTAATCTCTTCGAAGAGGATGCGCAGCACCCCATTATCCTTCGCAGCTATCTCTGGCTCAAGCACGATGATGACCATCGTCATGAGCACGATCCATATAATGGATAGGACGACTGTAGACATCGCACGATTCACCGTCGCGCGCGCGATGCGTCGCTGGTGGACTTCTAAGTCTTCACGGCCGCGTAGCACGCGGTAGATTTCGAGCAGACAGAGAGCGACGACTGGGGCGAATACTCCACCGCCTGTACCAGCGGGATTCCCCCCGATGAACATGAGCACGCAGAGGAACATCTTATACGCAGGACCATAGCCATTCAGATCACTCAGGTTAAAGCCCGCCGAGCGTCCGATGCTATTCCACAGTGCTTCCCATGAGAGATCAAACCATGATCGCGAGCTATGCGCCGATGGCTCCACCATACTGAGGAAGCTCAGCACTATTGTGCCACCGATGATGACGATAGCTGTCACGCGAATGACCAGCCAGCAGTGTGTCGTCCAGCGCAGGGTGGATTTCTTCCCACTCAGCTTATTCTTCAAGCGAGCGTAGCTTTCCAAGTACACACCGAAGCCCACTGTACCTGCGAACATGATGATCATCATGAAGAACTGCCCCGCCCGCACCTCCTGAAGGAAGGGGGCATCCATATTCGCGGCAAAGGTGGATATACCAGCATTACAGAATGAGGAGATGGAGTGGAAGATGGCAGTGCCGAATACATTATACTGCTGCATTTCTGGGATGTCCTTCCACGCAAAATACAGGGCTATCGCCCCCATGACTTCCACGAGCACTGTCACAGAGATGACGATTTTTAGAAGTGCAGGCACGACGCTCACGCCCTGCTGGTCTAAGATACCAGAGAAGGTCGCTTTTTCCTTAATCGCGAGACGCTTCCCTATCATAATCATCACGAAGTAAGAGAAGGTCATCACCCCGAGCGCACCTATCTGGATGTTCATGAGTATCACGCCTTTTCCAAAAGGGGTGAACACCTCTTCTATATTCAGCGTGCTAAGACCTGTAATAGCGGTGGCGCTAGAGCACATGAAGAAAGCATCGATGATGCCTATGGGCTTATGGGTCGCGCCTGGTGTCAGCAAGAGAAGCGTGCTGATGAGGATGAAGGCCAGCATGCTCGTGAAGAAGATTAATGCTGGTGACCACTTCGGGGAGCTAGACTTGACCTTCTCCCCTCGCCACTGAGCTATCCAGCTGATGATATTAATGATGGAGAATATCCCTATCAAGAGGCTAAGTAAGACACTGCACCAGTAGAAGGCTGCTGTCAGCGCATGGCTTGCGAGATAATGTACACAAAGCGCGAAGCATATCGAGGCGAGTATCCCTACAAAGAGCTGCCAGAGAATGAAGATGGGCACTGGGTGATTGCTCTTGCGCTTGCGTTGGAAATAAATGATGGCGTGAATGAGTACGACGAGCGTGTTAAACCACACAAGCCAACTCACTAGCATATGAGTGGAGAGCAGGAAGGAAAACTGATCCGCGGGCAGAACAGCCGTCCGCATGAAACCTAGCTCCCACAAGATGGAGAAGAGAATGAGTATCCCAGATAATACCTCGGGAAATTCCCATATCTCATACTGCCGTTTTCGCCATCTATCCATGTGTCTGCTTGAACCGCGCTTAGTCTAGCACAGTTTCATCCCTTTGACAAGCATAGGCACCGTCATCGCTGAGGTGCCTAGCTTGGTTTTTAGAATATTATATTGTATTTAAATTATTTAAGAATATTTACAAGTCAAATATCCAATCTTTTCTATCTTGAAGCAGCTTGTACACGCGCTTCACCTCCTTCTCAGGCATAGCCAGAGCTGCGAGGCGTAGGTAGTGATCTGCGGCTGCTTCGTCACGGTTATTAGGATCTTTTTCGACAGCCTTTAAGTCAGCGAGATAAATATAAGCTAAGGGGTAGCTGAGGGCGAGATCTTCGAGAACTTTCGCGGATTCCTTAAGATCCTTCTCGACTCCTAGCCCTTTGAAATGGCAATAAGCGATGAGTGCTATGGCTGAAGCTACATTCTGACGCGCTAGGTAGAGCAGATGGCGCATCGCGAGCTTAGGCTGAGCGGTCGTACCTATCCCCGTGAGGAGACAGTAGGCGTATGACAGCTGCCCCTGCGTGTCTCGACGCAGTGTTGCATGCTCAAAATGGCGGAAGGCACGTGCCTCATTTACGGCTACCCCGAAGAGACCTCCCTGATAGATCTTACCCAGCAGGGTATGTGCGTAGGGTGCATGAAGCATAGCCGCCATTTTCAGCAGGTACATCCCTTTCGCTGGGTCATATGGCAGATCTGCATCCTTCGCGACCTTTTGCTGATAATTCGGGTCTATCATGCGGTAGCCTATGGTGGCCATACACTCCGCATTGAAAGCTTGCGCCCCCTTGACGGCAAGTGTAAAACTGCCAGAAGGATCTGTAGTCGAAAGAATGCGTGAGAGCTCCGAATAGGCATTGCCATTATTCAGTGCAGCAGCCTTGCGCAGGTATTCTATCCTCTTCTTAGGATCTTTCGTCAGGCGCGCAGCTTCAAGGATGATAAAATCATTCCCTCGTTCTATCTCGAACGCGACCTCTTTACGGCCTATATCAGCCTCGCTCACGAAGCGCTCTGTAAGCTGAAGCCAGCGCAGACGTGCATGCTTGTTACCTTCACGACTTGCGGCGGCGAGTAGGCGTATAGCTTCCTCCTTGTTCTTTTCTACGCCTATGCCATTAATGAGTCCACCTGCTTGATGGATAATAGCAGGAACGAAGCCCTTCTTTGCAGACTGCTCATAGAGCTTATAGATAGCTTTAGACTCTTCGCCGTCTGCCTCATTAGGACTGCTCATGAAGAGGACGAGGCGTCGCTCATTCGCCAAGTAATAGATAGCGACAGGATGCCCTGCTTGAGCAGCTTTTTTCATCCAGAGTGGCATGGCGAGCTCATCATTTGTCGCTAAGAACACCGTGTTCGCAGCCGAGCTGAAATCGTACCCATTCTCCTCAAGGTGATCATCAAGGTTAGCGAGGAATTGCTTGTATTCCTCAGGATAATTTTCTGGAGCATTAATATCTGCAATGACAGGCGCAATAAGTCCTAATGCGGTTAATGCTCGTGAAAGAGTGAAGGCGACTTGATTCATATGCATTGTATTCTATGCTTATCGCGCTCACATGGCAAGAATAAAGGTCAAAATTCTCATGAAAAAACGCTTCACTCGGACGAAAAAAACGACAATTTATCAATCAGAATCAAACTATTAATGAAACAGTTTACATCCCCCCTAGAAAATATTATCTATCCACTTATCGTACTCCCGAGTCTAGTAGTTATCACTAGATTTTTTTGCAGTAAAATTAATGATCAGCATTTTATTAATACTGGATACCGAAGTCAGGTTTCCTATGGAATCAAGCTCTTAGCTCAGCCATGCCGCAAAAGAAGCATCTGAGGGCATACGCCAGTCCCCACGAGGAGAGAGTGAGATAGAGCCTACCTTCGGGCCGTCGGGGATGCAGCTACGCTTAAACTGCTGCGTGAAGAAGCGGCGCAGGAAGGTGGCTAATGTTTTCTCTTGTAAGGCGGTCTCATACTGACCGTCGAATGCTTGAGCCGCGAGGGCGAGTAATTTCTCGGGCGGCGAGCCGTACTTGATCATGTGATAGAGGTAGAAGTCATGCAGGTCATAGGGGCCGATGATGTCTTCTGTTTTCTGCTCTATACTGCCGTCTTCGGCAGGAGGCAGGAGCTCAGGACTCACAGGGGTGTCATTAATATCATGCAGTATGGCTGCGAGCTCAGGGCTCGATGTGCGCGCGACATGCTCGATGAGGCAGCGGATGAGCGTCTTCGGGATGGAGCAGTTCACCGCGTACATGCTCATGTGGTCGGCATTGTAAGTAGACCACCCGAGAGCGATCTCGGAGAGGTCGCCTGTACCGACAACGATGCCGTGGAGCTTGTTTGCCAGATTCATGAGTATCTTCGTGCGCTCGCGCGCCTGCACGTTTTCGTAAGTATTCGTGCGGAGGCTGGGGTCGAAGTCCAGATCCTTGAAGTGGAGAAGACAGGCTTCGCGGATGGGGATTTCATCGAAGCTCGCGCCTACTTCTCGTATGAGGGAGATGGCGTTCTGGTATGTACGCCCTGTCGTGCCGAAGCCGGGCATGGTCACGGCCTTGATCTGCTCGGGCTTCATGCCAAGATGCTCACAGGCTCTCAGACAGACGAGCAGTGCCAGCGTACTATCCAGTCCGCCCGATATGCCGATGACGAGTGACTTCGCCCCCGAGCATTCGATGCGCTTCGCGAGTCCGTGGGACTGGATGTCGAGGATTTCTTCACAGCGTTCTTCCCTGTCTTTCCTCGATGGAAGGAAGGGATAGGGGGCGATCTGTGCGAATCGGCGGTCACAGGTATCAGCTAGCTTCTCCAAGGGAAGCACGCGTACACGCACGATGCCCTGTGGTAGCTCGCTGTCATGGAAGGAGCTCTCGCGCTGACGTACAGTCGCGAGTCGTGCGAGGTCTATGTCCGCACAGAGATGGGAGGAGTGTCGCTGGTATCGCAGGCCTTCCGCGACGATGCGTCCGTTATCCGCGATGAGTGCATGCCCGCTGTAGACGACATCCTGTGTGCTCTCATGCACGCCTGCTGAGGCGTAAGCGTAGGCTGCGAGGCAGCGCGCGCTCTGCTGTGAGACGAGGCTGCGACGGTACGAGGCTTTCCCTACGTAGTCATTACTCGCGCTGGGGTTGAGGATGAGGCGCGCGCCCTGTCTCGCTAGATAGGAACTAGGGGGCACGAGACTCCACAGGTCTTCGCAGAGCTCTATGCCTATGCTGAGGTCACCGCCATCAGAGAAGATGACGTCTGTACCGATAGGAACTTGCTGATCGGCGAGCATGATGCTGCTTAGCGCGAGATCTTTCGCGGGGCGGAATTGACGCTTCTCGTAAAACTCGGCATAGTTCGGCAGGATGCTCTTCGGGACGATGCCGACTATCTTGCCAGACTGCACGAGGGCAGCGACATTATACAGACCATCCTGCACCATGAGGGGTAGTCCTACGACGGAGATGGTCTTCGTGTCGGCGGTCATCTCTGCCCAGCGCAGCAGGCCGTCGCGCGCGGCTTGGAGGAGCTGCGATTGGTAAAACAGATCACCGCAGCTGTAGCTTGTGAGGCAAAGCTCGGGGAAGAGCACGATGTCCGCCTGCTGATTCTCAACAAGTTCATTCATCATCTCTTCCATGGCAGACAGATTATACGAGACATCTGCCACGCGCAGGCGCGGAACGGCGGTAGCTAGGCGATAGTATCCAAGGCGGCTCATCGCCTCTATTCTGACAGATCACAAAAAAAAGTCAATACACAGAAAACAGCACCTCCAGAAAGAGCTAAAATCTAACTACTTACTTAATAATGCAAGATTATCTTGTCAACTCCCTACAGAATCGGTATACTACACAACGCAAACCATCATAAGATAATACTATGAATACATCCCTCCTATTACACGGACTCGTCGCAGCCACTCATACCCCTATGAATGCTGACGGCACATGCAATTCCTCCCTTGTTGATAACCAAGCTGCCTTCCTTGCATCACAGGGAATCAAGCTTGTATTCATCACTGGATCTACAGGCGAAAGTGCTCACATGCAGCTCACTGAGCGTATGGAAAACATCGCAGCATGGGGCGAAGCGAGCAAGAAGCATGACATCGGCGTCATCGTACACACAGGTAGCAACAGCGTCTACGACGCTCGCGACCTCGCAGCATGCGGTGCGGCAAACGGTGCTGTCGCTACATCAAGCAATGCTCCTAACTACTTCAAGCCCGGTAGCATCAATTCTCTCGTAGACTGCTGCGCAGTCGCAGCCTCTGGCGCACCTGAGATCCCTTACTACTACTACGACATCCCTGTCCTCACAGGTGTCACATTCAACCCCACGCAGGTCATGGCAGCAGCAGCAGCTAAGATCCCTAACTTCGCAGGTCTGAAGTTCACAAACCCTGACCTCGCTCTCTACCTAGACGCACTGAACTATGACGGCGGCAAGTACGACTGCCCATGGGGTGTCGACGAATGGATGCTTGGCGCACTCGCTACAGGCGCAAAGGGCGGCGTAGGCTCATCCTTCAACTTCGCTCCTAAGCTTTACTGGGACCTCATCGCCGCATTCAACGAAGGCGACATCGCGAAGGCACGTGAGCTCCAGACACTCTCTGTCAAGATGATCAACATCATCGCTGCTCGTGGCTACATGGGCTGTGCGAAGCTCATCATGGGCTGGCACGGTGTCGACCTCGGACCAGCTCGCCTTCCTATGGGTAACCCCGACAAGGCAAGCGCAGATGCCCTCCGTGCTGAACTCAGCGCGATCGGCTTCTTCGACTGGGCAACCAGCAAGTAATTCAATATAACCCCATCACCCTGCCACCCCTAACTGATTTTATCTATCAATAACATGAACACCCCTATTAGCGGAGAATTCTATCTCGATAAACTACTCAACGACGTTATCCCTTTCTGGTTCCCACGAGCCAATGATGAAAAAAACGGTGGTCTCTTCCACTGCTTTGACGCGGATGGCACACTCGTCGATAGTGATAAGTCAGTCTGGGCGCAGGGTCGCATGGCTTGGATGCTACTCACCTGCTACAACAGCATTGAGCAGCGTCCCGAATGGCTCGCAAGCGCAGAAAGCGCCCTAAAGTTCCTCGAAGATCACTGCGTCGACCGCGAGGACGGACGCATGTACTTCCACGTGGAAGCCGACGGCACACCACTGCGCAAGCGTCGCTACGCCTACAGTGAGAGCTTCGCCTGCATCGCATGGGCTGCCCACTACGGCGCGACGAAGGACGCGAAGAGCGCAGAACTCGCACGCCACTACTACAACATCTTCGTCGATATCAACTTCACTGAGGGCAAGATGGCTCCGAAGAGCACAGGCAAGCGTCCTTCCGTGGGGCTCGCCCCTCGCATGATCACCATCGTGACAGCACAGGAGCTGCGCCGCTACCTCGGCGACGAGGACGACTTCTTCACGGGATGGATAGATCGCTGCATCGCCGATATAAAAAAGTACTTTATCAAGCCTGAGCTGCGCGTCGTCATGGAATGTGTCGCTCCCGATGGCAGCATCATCGACCACTTCGACGAGCGCACGCTGAATCCTGGTCACGCCATCGAAGGCGGCTGGTTCATCCTCTCAGAAGCGGAGTATCGTAACAATGACCCCGAACTCATCAAGATGGGCTGCGATATGATAGACTGGTCTCTGGATCGCGGCTGGGATACTGAGTTCGGCGGATTACTGTACTTCACCGACGTGTACGGTAAGCCTGTACAGGAATACTGGCACAACATGAAGTTCTGGTGGCCTCATGATGAGGCTCTTATAGGAACCGCTCTCGCATGGAAACTCACAGGTGCGGACAAGTACAAGCTGTGGCATCAGCACATACGCGACTGGTCTTTCAAAAATCTCCAAGACAAGAAAAACGGAGAATGGTACGGCTATTGCAATCGCGATGGAAGCCCTGCTAACACGCTAAAGGGTAGCCTCTGGAAGTCCTTCTTCCACCATCCACGCGCCCTATTCCTCTGTGCGCAGATCCTCGGAGCTATCCCGAAGACTCCGTCAGCTCAATAAGATTTTTTTTAACATGATTATCGGTATTCTTAATTCAGGTGGCGACTGTCCAGGTATCAACGCAGTCATCGAAGGCTTCGTCATGGCAGCCTACAAGCGCGCATGGCGCGTCATCGGCTTCCATGATGGTTTTGAAGGACTGCTGCCTAGCGAAGGGGGACGACGCTACGAGGTGCTCAACCCCACAAAGGTTCACAAGATCCGTTCCATGGGGGGCACGATACTCGGCACGACAAACTCAGGCAGCTTCAAGTCTACGGTGAACAAGCTCGGCTCACGCACCCTGAATCCTGAAGCCGTTGCGAAGGCGAAAAAGACCATCACAGCCCTCGGCTTACAGGCACTCATCGTCATCGGTGGTGACGGCTCTGCCATCACAGCTCGCCTCCTCGTCGATGAAGGTCTCCCCATCATCACGATTCCTAAGACGATTAACAATGACCTCTGCGCACCCTCTGACTACACATTCGGCTTCCAGAGTGCTGTCGAAGTCGTCAGCGAATCTCTCGATGAAATCCGCACGACGGCGAATGCGCACCAGCGCATGATGGTCATCGAGGTCATGGGCGACCTGTCTGGCTGGATCGCGCTGCACAGCGGCATCTCTAGCTCAGCAGACGTAGTCCTCATTCCTGAAATAGATTTCGACCTAGATAAGGTCATCGCGGGCATACGCGAGCGTAAGGCACGCGGGCAGCGTGAGATCATCGTCGTGGTCGCAGAAGGCGCACGCCTCGATGGGAAGTACACGACCATCCCTGCCACCGATCATGGGGAAGAACGCCTCGGCGGTATCGGCAACGTGCTCTCACGTCGTCTCGAAGAGATGACAGGCATTGAAACGCGCTACTGCATCCTCGGGCACACGCAGCGAGGTGGCTCACCCTGTGCATTCGACCGCATTCTCGGTCTGCGCTTCGGTGTAGAAGCCGTGAAGCTCGTCGAGCAAAAGAACTTTGGCACATCACTCATTCTCAAAGGACTTGACGTGGCAGCAGTCAGCCTCGATGAAGCGATCGCCGAGCGTCGTCACGTGCGCCCTGACAGCCACATCGTACGCACAGCGCGCGATCTCGGCATCATTTTCGGTGACCGCGACCCAGAAGATTTACACCTAGCAGAACTACCAGTACCTGAAGAAAACGCAAGCGCAACATGAGCATCACTCCAACTATCAAATCATCCATGAACACTCGCACAGCCCTGCTCGGAACAGCCCTACTCGGCTCAGTCCTCCTTAGCAGCTGCAAGAACATGGATAGCTACTTCCCCCCATCCGCTCCAAACACAGTCAGCTACGTCGCCGTAGAGAACAACTCTGGTCGCATCATTTACTCGTCGAACTCGACTACGCGTCGCCCCATCGGCATGCTGACAAATGTCGCGACAGCCATCGTCGTGCTAGACTGGATAGAAAGCCGCAATATCGCACCTAGCGAACTGGTCACCGTCCCCTACGAGGTACAGAAATGGTCTCATACAAACCTTCTGGGGCTGAAGCCAGGGGATAAGTTATCCATCCGCGATGCCCTCTATTCCGCTCTACTCTGGGAAGATTCTGCTAGTGCGCTCACCCTCGCCTATGCCTGTGGTAGCCAGCTGAGCACAGGACGCCCGAAGGATGCATTCATCGCTCAGATGAATAGACTCGCAAGCAGTCTAGGCATGAAGGATACAAACTTCCTCGACGCGCACGGCGCGGCTAGCTCCTACTCCACGGCGCGTGATCTCGCTATCTTAGCGATGTACGCGCACCAGAAGCCTGCGTTCCAGCTCATCTCCTCTCAGAAGACAAATATCTGCACCATCATCAGCAGGGGTGCTAGTCGTCAGGTGGAGGCGGTGAATTCGAATAAGCTTCTCTCTCAGCGTAGCGATGTGGACGGCATCAAGGTCGCCCTGTCGCAGAAGGCTGGCGGCTGCGCTATGATCACATCGCGCATCGCGTCACTGAAGCTCCCACACGGAGCGGAAGGTAGCATGGTTACCTACCCGCGCCGCATGAGCGTCGTCCTCCTCGGTAGCACCGCAGATGGTCGCTACGATGCAATTAACAAATTCTTGCGTGATGGGTGGGGCGAATGGCAGGCTTGGATAGAAAACCAAGGCACCTACGACCCAACACGCTTCTTACAACTTCCAAAATAAGTCATGAACATAGGAATACTTAATGCCGGTGGCGACTGCCCCGGACTCAATGCCGTCATCGAAGGCGCAGTCGGCGCAGCGACAGCCAAGGGCTGGACCGTCTATGGATTCTATGATGGATTCGAAGGTCTGCTTTCAACTCAAGACGATGAGCGTTACACCATCCTAACCCGCGAAAACTGCCTGAACATCCGCTCCACGGGTGGCACGATTCTCGGTACAGTGAACAAGGGTAACTTCACCGTGAAGAGCGGTGTCGGTGGACGCATGGAAATCGCGAAGGAAGTACTCGACGCGACGAAGGCGACAGTCGAGCGTCTGAATCTCTCTGCTCTCATCGTCATCGGTGGTGATGGCTCACAGACCATCGGTCTGGAGCTTAAGCAGATCGGTCTACCCATTGTCGGTGTTCCTAAGACGATTGATAATGACCTCAGCTCGACAGACTACACCTTCGGCTTTATGACAGCAGTCGACATCGTGAGTCGCAACCTCGACCGTCTCCGCACGACAGCTCAGGCGCACCAGCGCATGATGGTCGTCGAAGTCATGGGACGCCACGCAGGCTGGATCGCCCTCTATGGCGGCATGGCTGGTGGAGCAGATGTCATCCTTCTCCCCGAAATCGAGTTCAAGCTCGAAGAAGTCGTCCGCAAGATAGAGCTATTGAAGGCACTCGGCCAGCGTGAGATCATCGTCGTCATCAGTGAGGGCGCACGCATAGGCGGAAAGCTCGTCACACTCGATGAAGAGACGAAGGGCGAGGTACGCCTCGGCGGCATAGGCTCTTTCGTCTCGAAGAAGCTTGAAACCATCACAGGCATTGAGACGCGCTTCTGCGTGCTCGGTCATACCCAGCGTGGTGGCTCTCCTATCCCATTCGATCGCCTTCTAGGTGTTCGCTGCGGCACGAAGGCGATCAACCTCATCGAGCGCAAGCGTTTCGGCTACACGGTCGCGCTGAACCGCACGAGCATGGTGTCCATGCCTATCGAAGAGGCGGTGAAGTCACTCCAGCTCGTCGATAGCCAGAGCCAGCTCGTCGCAGCGGCGAAGGAAGTAGGGATCTGCTTCGGCGATGGTGACGAGTTCGTCTTCAATTAAAAAATTTGCTAAAAAAAGACCACACCGTCAGAATAGTATCGTGAATGCTTCTGGCATCGAGTATCTTCCGTGGCAAATGCGATAGCGTACAAAGGCGATGGAATAAAAACATGATACGGTGTCAGAATTGCTGCACAACGGCTAGGTGCTAAGAATCATGGTTCCTTTCTAGCCTACGCGGCTGGCTGCCACAGAGGGAGGATAGCGCCAAGCCGAAAAGCAGCATAAACGAGCTTCGCTCGCCGCCTTTGGCGGACTTTATATGCTTTTCTCACTTGACGCTCCCCTCCCTCTGTGGCTCTTTGCATGTATCTTCAATTGGTTGAAAAAGACTCTGTCTTTTCCCTCCAATTGAAGTGCATTATAAAGAGATAAAGCCATGACTCGCGTCGCCGTAAATACGTAAAAAATCGCAGAATGTCTCGCAGGACTTCCTCCGACCACACTTATTCTTGTTCGGTGCTTAAACTTGGTAAAATT
>CAYJJD010000028.1:0-34769 GCA_964370425.1 uncultured Akkermansia sp.
TTATTGATGTTTTTGAGGCAAATTTCTACGTGCTCACTATTTGGGACACGTGTGATTTCTAGCATAAATTTAATTGACTTTTGCGATGAATCTGCTATCTTGAAGGGTTATGAATTCTTCTCATCGTATATTTCCATCGTCGTATACAGCCGACCTGTCACGCCTCTCGCCTGAGCGTTGTGCTATATTAAATCAACTCGCAGCTCTGGGGAAGCCACCCCTGTACTGGGATCTTCTCGCGCAGGCAGCAGCCGAGCAGCTCTGCGATAGACGAGGAAATACTCTGCTTCACGAGGCAGTGAAACGTGGTGATGCACGTGACGTGCATTTTCTCATCGAGCAGGGAGTAGATCTCGATGCGCGGAATGCGTCGGGGTACACGCCTCTCGTACTAGCGATCGTGACGGGGCATCTTCACTTACTACCCGTACTCATCTCAGCAGGGGCGAATCCTCTACTGCGCGATAGGCAGGGTGACTCTGCCCTGCATCATGTGGCACGCGTGACCCACGCGACTATAGAAGAGAGGCAAGAGGCTGCGACTATCTTACTAGATGCAGGCTGCCCCATCGACATCAGTGGAGCATGTCTTCACAGCCCACTGCACGCAGCGGCGATGCATAATCAGTGGGAGCTCATAGGATTCCTGCTTGACTACGGAGCGGATATCAATGGGGGGAATAAATTTGACCTCCGCCCCTTGCAGTACGCGCTCAACCACTGCGCGACCGAGGCCGCGGTAGTGCTGCTCGAGCGTGGGGCTACTGTGGTAGAGCGGGATTATTTCCCTTATCCGCCTTTTATCTTATCTTATCTGAACCGTCTGTTCGTTCTTGATCTCGTCTTAACTAAGAAGGTGCAGGTGAAGCTGAGCTTGATGCCACATGCCCCCCACTTCCCCAGCCTCACACCTCTCGGAGCGGCCATCTGCGAGGGAGATGAGGGAGCATTCCTACATGAATTAGCACAGGGGGCGGATGTGGAGGCCGAGGCTTTCTCTGGTCGAGTGCCTCTAGAGCTCGCGCTGGAGTGCCGCCGCTGGAGCTTCGCGCACCTTCTTCTAGCGAGAGGGGCTAGCATCACCCCCTCCGTGATGCTGAAAGCCGCGATGAGTGGAAGCACTACCATGCTCGATGCCCTCATCATGTGTGGAGCTGATGTGAATACGAAGCTACAGTGTGAGCGCGAGCAGCACTGGACACCGCTGCACGCAGCCGTACGCGTGGGGGATGAGCAGATGGTACATCACTTACGTGCTCGCGGTGCTCGTTTAGAGCGATCTATGCACAGATCACTGATTTATTCTGTGATATGCGGCGGTTCAGAGAACTGGAAGATGCTCGCCCTACTCGTGTCTCTGGGGCTGGATGTGAATGCGAAAGATCCGAGCGATGGCCGCGCCCTGCTTCATGAATCTCCACCATGGATGCGTGTGGAGCATCTGCGCGATCTCATCACATGGGGAGCTGATGCCAACGCACGTGATGATGTGGGAGATACGCCTCTGCATCGCGAGGCGATGCTAGGCGACATCGCACGCGTACGCTTTCTGCTCGAGCAAGGAGCGTCTGTCCATCACCGCAGCATTTATGGCACGAGCCCTCTGGATCAGGCGCGTCGTTTCAAGAAATGGGACGTGGTGAAGCTCCTACAGGAGACCCTACAGGAGTAAGGCGTAGAATAAAGCTCGTGATGCGCTGTGAATAGCGATTAGCCTCGGATGTAGTTATAAATGACGACCTTACCCTTCGGTTCTTTTTCTGCATCATCCGCTCTGAGTACGACCTCTTCACTTTCGCTTATAGTCCAGGCGTAGGATAGAGGCACGACGACGATGACGGCTGCGTATGTTGTGACCGTGAGCGGTATGGAGACGATGGGGTCTATAACGTAGTCAAATGGGGCAGCAAGAATGCGCCTCGTCATCGTCGTGCGATCACTCATATAAGCGAAGGGAAAGACAGGTTCTCCCTCGTAGCTGAAGGAGGACGCATCTACCTTGCGCGTGCGCGATAGATCGGGCGCAGCCTCTAATGCTTTCGCATTGAAAATGGTGGAGTTACGCTCGCGTGTTACCCTGACCCATCGTCGCTCTCCCGTGGCCTTCATCGGGGATCTGTAGTACTTTGAAGATTTGTGAGGGTTAAGTAGATTCAGGTAGATGCTCCTAGATTCCAGCGTGCGTGTGACGACGGGTGCCTGATACACATACTCATCGGCAGAGACGCGATAAGCGACGTTCTTATAGGGTTTTGACGCATCAATCGTGCTGGCAGTCTGCATGGGGCATCGTATGACCTCGCCTATTTGCAGTTCCATGCAGCTGCTTAGCAAGAGAAGCGGGAGCGAAGCAAATGTGTATATTGTATTCTTCATCATCATGGGAACATAACAGCATTTCTCGGTGAAGACAAGCTAAAATAGAGGCACCTACCTTCCCCTCTCTCTCCTCAGTATACCGTGCTCGCGCGCATGCTGTAGAGCCAGTCAAAGTGCAAGTCCTCATCATCTGGTCGCGGTGGCATGCTCGCACGCCTCATGCTAGGCGCGCACTGAGCGAGTAGACTTTCATACAGGGCTGAACTGAGGGCACAATCGAGCCTCAGGTTAAGCTGCTCTATGCCTTCATCTGTGTGTAGCTCTACTACTATGGGCTGCATGGCTTCATGATAGTACTGCGAGGCTAGTTCGTCGTAATAGCTCGCTTCATGCGCGAGGGGGCTACTCCCGTTCAAGTAATGCATCACCTCGCTGAGGTGATCACCGTTGATGCAGACATCATCCTTTTGCTGGTAGAGTTTTCCCAGTTGCTCAAGGGCTGCGTCACGTCTATCCAGTCTCAGGTAGAGATAGGCTAGAAGTATATAAGCTTCTGTCTCATGAGTCTGGACACTAGATTCTAATAAAGCCGCGCATTCTTCCCAGCGACGAGCCTCCAGACCACGCAGAGCGTCACGCCATCGTGCTATCCTCTTGGCATTTTGATGTATGCAGAAGATGCAGATTGCAACGACGACTATAATGGTAGCAGCCAGAATAATTGCATTCATGATTTATTCCAGTTATAGCATACTAGTCAATGAAAGCAATAAAAAAAATCTAACTTCGCGTCAGAAATTTATTGATAATATTACTCATCATGTTAAGATAACATCGCTCTCAGTAAACATTCTCCAATACGAGACCACTCGGCCACGACCGCTCTTACTATGTTTTCAATCATTTGGACAAAACTCCGTAATAACACATTCCTCTCTGGTCTTATCATCACCTTGATATGCTCAGCCTTTACGGAAATGACTGGGATGTCTAAGGGTATCGCAATGGCAAAAGCTTATATTTACGGAGAAGAAGCACATAAGCAGAATCAAGAGCCACGCGAGCTCTCGGAGACTTATCTAGACAATCACATTAAGACGAAATACCCCAATGTGAACTTTAATGAGTATAGAATTAAGAGTAAGAGCAACATATCACTCACACAGAATGAATATCCTCAGTCCATCACCCTGCTCTATGTAAATGGATCACACGAGAAGAGAGCAACATTCATTATCAATGATAAACACGAGATAACACGTGCAGACCTCACGCCGACGACCATAGAAGAGCTGATGCGTAATCGTACCTACATCAGAGGCGAAGTGGTCAAGCGCTTGCCAAAAATGGATTTTTCGGCATACGATATAGGTGAGTACCGTGTGGTCGAAGAGTCAGATAAAACATTCACCCACACTATTATCGTCCCCTTCGTTAATGGCGACATGGTGAAAGAAGTCGAGCTATCTTTAAACTCAAACTTAGAAATAGGGCGTGCCTTACTAAAGGATGAAACGACTGAATCATCCGACAAAGAATCTCCGAAAGTGGACGCTCAGCCTGAGCCAAAGCCTGAGCCAAAGCCTGAGCCTGAGCTGTCCTTAAATGAAAGAAAAGCGCAAGCCATTAATCTGATACTGCAACTCATCCGCGCCACAAATGACGGATCTGTCGAGGGGCAGCTGCGTTGCTATGCTGAGGAGGCTTCTTACTTTAATAAAGGTATCATATCAAGGTCTTTAATACATAAAGATCTGCAAAAGTGGAAATCCACATATTCCTTATACCATGTAAAGATCTTGGATTACGCGATCGCTCCTAGTAGCCCTCAAGCAGATTGCCAAGAGTTTCTGCTATGTGCTCACGTATCGCTAGACTGGAGAAAAAAAGATGCAAGAGGAAGAGGTCCGCAGCGTAACGAGTTCTTACTGATTTACAAGGTTGACACCACGACTCGACCTAAGATTATTTACTCCGAGACACGCCCCGTTGAGGAGAAATAAGCTACGCCACACCTAGCGAGCCTGATCTCCTGCAGCCCTAGTGCTTTACGCCCGAACGTTTCAGACACTCTTCCCAGCTAGTAGGATGACGCAAGAGATCAAAAAGCCAGCGTGACTCCCCTATGGAAGAAGCCTTATCAAAGGCGGAGGGGGTCGTGATGCGCGTGAAGAGTACACGCTTAATTTTCGAGCGAGACACCGTCTTCGCACCTAGTCCAGCAGGCGTTCCGTCTGAAGCTTGGTTCGACGACCAGTATGTTACATGTGTAGGAGTCAGCTCGAGCACGATGGCTAAATGACCGCGTTCCTTGCCTCCTAGCTCAGTCGTCCACCATATTTTTATAATATCATAGGGCTGAGCCTCTTTCCAGTCTGTAAAGTTCATCCCTGCCGCTAGGGCATGTATGAGCACAGCAAAGCCAGGTCCATTCGCATTAGCCCAGCCCCAAGCATGCTCACCATCTTTATAGCGCAAGGGAAATAGGCTTTTCCACGCCTTGGTACTTATCTGCCGTCTATGACTTCTCCGTTTTTCCAAGAGCGCCTTTTCCCATTTCATCAAGGCTAAGAGCACAGTGGAATAAACAGCACCTGAACAAAAGCTAGGGCGCAGGTACGCTGGCGTGAATAGTGGTGTATCTTTCAGCGAGTCGTAACGAAAGCTACGTGCTAACGCATCATGCGCGTCTTCTTTTACAGAATACCCGCCGCCAGTCCCCATCGCAGTGATCGCTCCCTTCATGCAGCTTACCCATAGGGGGGACTGATTCGGCAAGATGCTTTTCTTCGACGCTTTTGATGTCGTGACGAGTACTACTTTCTCCTTATCTCCAGTCTTCGCGTATCTCTGTACGCTTTCGAGCACACCTCTCTGATCATCTATGGGGAACTCATACGCGCTAAGAGGCAAATGCCCGAGGTAAACAGCAACACTCAACAGGAACTTCATATTGCCAACTTAGCACTTATTTTCTAAGAAATAAAGAAAAAAAGAAATCTTCAAGAGTAATCTCATACGTGTAGTTCCCTATGAAGCTGTGGCGCAGCCCGCGCCACCCAGACATAGTGAGATCATGTACTCTGGAAATACTGACATCTATGATGTCAGTATGTTTCTTCGCATCTCATAGAGAGTATGAGATGCGTTCTAACTTAAATAAAAAAAGCCAGAGCTAGGAGCGTTTCCCAGTCTCTGGCTTTGTAAAAAGCCTATTGCTTTATATGCTAAAATGCAGGGGCATCATTAGAGTACGAGTGTGCGACGGCGACGAGCGAGGAGACCTGCAAGAGCGAGCAGACTAAGTGTAGCCGTGCTAGGCTCTGGTATCATCTGGAATGCAGCAGTAGAAAGACCACCAGTCGTAGTACCTATCGCATAGGCTTCCATCTGATCCGCGGCTGCGATACCTGCGAACACACCAATGTGGCTCACGCCTACACCACCACCGTTTTTATCATTAGTAGGATCATATCCATTGCCGCGGAACTCAAGTATAGAGGAACTACCGTGGGCTGCGTAGTCCAAAGTTCCCACTTTTTGAACCAGCAGATCACCGCTCGTATTATAGAGGGAATAAGTTAGCGTTGTCGTGGTGCCATCAGTGATACCAGTGATGAATAGCGTTGTCAGCGTATTAAAACGATCGGCTATAGCAAAATCGTCTAATCCTGTCACTGTTGCGTGTCCGGATGCGGATCCTTTACTAATCTGACGAATACCGAAACCGTTATCTGTGAAGTTAGCCGAGATTTCCACGTCACCGATTGCTACGGCTCCAAAGATCTGCCAGTTAGAGGCAGAGCTAATTGCAGCATAATTCATCGCGTAGGTGAAGCCCTGCTCAAGAGACAGTCCCGCGCTGGCGGTTTGTGCCTCTGTAATCTGATAGGTTCCACTGCTACCCGTACTCATAGGAGTAGATATACCAGGAACGTTCTCATAATTCATATTCCCTCCATTAGCACCCCCTGTAGTAGGAACTGGAAGCTCATCCTTAGTAGCGTTAGCTGTGTTTGACGGCACTATGCGATTCCCTCCTGCATCAGTTGCGTTCAGGTCGAAGCCAAAGAGTAACTCGCCATCGCTGGCAGCACTCGCAGCTCCTGCCCCTATTGTTAATAGTGTAATAAGTATTCTGTTCATATTTATTATTTCTCTTAAAGAGACATATTATACAGGATCATTTCACTGATTTCCAGAAAAAAAAGCGCAATTCTTCTAATAATATCTTATTCCTGTAAAGACACCCAAGAGCTTGAGCGAAAATGCGCGTCTCTTCTAGCATTAGGGCGAATTATCATCCCAAATGCATGCTTTATCCGTAGCTGCTAATTTCGCTAGCTCCCCACGTGTCCGTCACGTATGTTTTCATAAAAAAGCCCCAGTTTAGTGGGGCTTTTTGAAAAATGTTTTGCTTTACTTGCTTAGGCTTTCTTTCGGCGGCGGCGGGCGAGAAGACCTGCGAGAGCTAAGAGGCTAAGAGTTGCTGTCGATGGCTCAGGAATCTGGTTGTTGGGGATTCGTGCTACGAGCTTCACACCGTCTTCGCTATAGTGGATTTCGAAGTAGTGGGTGGTCACGGTAGCCAAGGATTGGTAGATTCCGTATTCACCATCTAGCACGAAGTCCCAGAGCAGAGCGTCTTCACCTGTAGCCGTCCCATTAAAGACGGAGAAGGTGATGTCTTCGAGTCCGCTAACATCACCAGAGATGATGTCGAATGAGTACTGGGAGTACTCCATGAGGTCTGCACCGAGATAGATATTGATATTATTCGCTGACGCGAGGGTCAGAGACTCATTATCTGCGATATTGATGCTGGAGTAGTCGCCTTCTTTATAGCTCTGGAGGTAGAAGTCTACATGTTCCACTTGCTCGACGGTGAGTGTGTCATTGAGATTCAGCGTCGCGTCCTTCATGATTTTAGTAGCTTCATCATAAGAGCCCAGGGTGATACTACTTGCTTCGAAGGTGTCAGCACTGACATTATACACACCCTGTTCAAAGGCAAGATCCTGCGTCTTACGCTCGCCGTTGTCATTATAGAAGGCGCGGATATTACCTTCCAGTGTCACTGTGTCCGTATTGTTCACGGTCGTGAGGTTCAGTCTGTTGTTATTCTGAGATGCCATGAGGTTAATGGAGTCCCCGTAATGAACTGTTCCTGACGTGTCACCTTCGACGGTGTACTTCGCAGAGATGCTTGCTCCATCTCCGAAGACGATATGCTCCATGTCTTCGACGATGCCAGGCTTCTGGTGGATCTGAACACCTGCCACGATGGCATTCGTGCTTGCAGCGAGTGCCTCCTTGTCGTAAGTGACATCAATGTCGATATTCCCATCGAAAATGCCTGTGAGAGCACCTTGAATCTCATTATTATCGCCTTGACCATTCACATAGATGCCTATGGCTGCCTTCACGGCGTGATCCGCGTCGCTTTTTATTGTGATATTAGCAGAGTTGTAACCCACGCGTGGTTCATCAGCGGTGGAGTTATTGTCACCTGTACCGCTGTAGAGGATACCTACACCTTCATCGACGTTATTTAAGCTGATGTTACCCGTGATACCCGCACCTTCAATGGCGTTTCCATCACTGTCCACACCGATGCGTGTTCCAGTGTTAAACTGATAGCCTACAGCCGAGGTCGCATTTTCTACAGTCACCTTGCTAGAGAGTGTCTCGACATCGTAATAGGCACCGACTTCTACGCCATATACTGTTCCCTGTAGAGCTTCAGCAGGTTTACCGCTACCAGCAGCTAGACCTACGTAATCGGTGATTGTTACAGAGCCTGCCACCTCTTTAATGTGATTGTACTCGCTGTCACCCGCTGCGAAATTATGAAGGATGATACCATATGTAGAATCTGAGTAGAAGTTCGGATCCTCTGTGACATTAGAAGCTGAGGTGATAGTGACATCGACGTCGAGCGTCCAGTCATAATAGGTCTCCTCCGTAGGCATACCATCAATACGGAGTATCTCCCATGAAAAATAGTTCGCAGGTGAGTCTGTGGCTGCGCCTACAGTCGCTTCAATAGACCCCTGAATCAGGCTTTCGTTCTCAGTTCCGCTCATGATCAGGTCATAGCCCTTGTGTAAGCCTGTGCTGCCATCAAGAACCTTATGACCGAAGTCATAGATGCCAGACTCTGGGTTAAGATCGTGGAGAGGGAACTCAATATTCTCTTCCTTTTCAGCTGACGCCATCCCTAGGGATAGTATCGCGAATACGCTCGTGTACTTAATCGAAGATGTAATTAAATCACCTCTGAATGGATTAATATTATTCATATAGTTTTAATAGGGGAGGGTTAGGGTTCGTATATGACTTTTTCTGTTAATGAGGATATAAAATGTAAAATACTCGTAAAAATATGATCCATTCACTATTCTCTTAAAAATTGACCGCTAGTTTTAATGACTGCCGTCTGTATGACATATAGAAGCTGTGTAGATGAAATTTACAATATATCCTACGGAAAACAAGATTTTTTTTAAATTGTGCTGCACAAAAACAAAGGCAGCATCGGTAAAAATACAAAATCAGCGTATAACGGTATAAAAATAAATAGAATTCAAATAAGCATCCGCATAACTAAATACATGCAGTATGACAAAGCTGATTATTAAGTTTTCCGTAATATAAGGATGAATTTATGTTATGCATTCATTCTGTTTCCTACTTAAATGCTGTATATAGAGGCTATTTTCTAGATATAAATCGCCATTTTTTGAGCTTCGCCTAGCGCGAAACCTCTGACTTCCGTATCTTGTAAATGAGCAGTTCTGTATCCAACCCTATCAGGTATCTTTGTAAAATCAGTAATTTCGAATTCTGCATGCAGTTTGGATGATAACATACTTCGATTATGGGGACCTTGCAAAATTAGCAGCTTCGGATTTTGCTTGCAGTTTGGATGATAATTTGCGGCGTTTGGGCGCGCATAGCGAGCTATGTAAGCCCAAAAAGCTGTAAATTCTCGCCAAAATGCGGCAAAAGGCGTGCTGTTTCGCTCATTTTAGAGACTAGCTTTCTGCTCGGACTAATTTTGCAAGGTCCCCTTATGCTTACATAGCGAGCTATGTAAGCATAATAAACTGTAGATTTTTGTCAGAATGCAGCACGGCCTTTGCTGCGTTTTGCAAGAACTCCCCTAGAGCTGAATCTCGCTTTTGAAGTAAGCGATCGCCTTGTCAAGCCCCTCGCTGAGCTCGACGCGTGGCTCCCAGTCGAGTCGCTCTTTTGCCAGTGAGATGTCGGGTCTGCGCTGCGTGGGGTCATCGGAGGGAAGAGGCTTATAGACGACAGAGGAGTTCCCGCCTACTTTTTCGACGATGAGGTCAGCAAGTTCCTTGATCGTGAATTCGCCTGGATTCCCTGTATTAACAGGTCCTGTAAAGTTCTTCCCCGAGTTCATCATTCGCACCATGGCTTCGATGAGGTCATCGACATAGCAGAAGGAGCGCGTCTGCGAGCCGTCACCATAGATGGTGATAGCTTCACCGCGTAGAGCCTGACAGATGAAGTTACTGACCACGCGTCCGTCCTGAGGATCCATCTTAGGTCCGTAGGTATTAAAAATACGAACGACCTTGATATCTACATCTTCGTGGCGATGGTAGTCGAAGAAGAGACTCTCCGCGCAGCGTTTCCCCTCATCGTAGCAGGCGCGTATGCCTATGGGATTCACATTCCCTCTATAATCCTCGGCCTGAGGATGTACGAGGGGTTCACCATAGATTTCAGAGGTCGATGTTTGCAAAATGGTGGCACCATGTTTCTTCGCCAGATCCAGCATATTAATAGCTCCTAAGACGCAGGTCTTCGTCGTCTTGATGGAGTAGCTACCCTGATACGCAGGAGGACTGGCTGGGCAGGCCAAGTTATAAATCTGATCTATAGGAGAGTCTATCTCAAGTGGCTCGCAGATATCGTGCTCGATAAAGGTGAATTTCGGGTCATTGACAATCTCGGCGACATTACGCATACGACCCGTATAGTTGTTATCCACGCATATCACCTGGTGCCCCTCGCTGATGAGTCGTACGCATAAGTTGGAGCCGAGGAAGCCAGTGCCGCCAGTTACTAAGATTGTCTTCATATGTCTAGTTTTTCTATTACTCGCGCTATAGGGAATAGGCAGGTCAGTATGTGCCTGAGTTTATCATTTTCGCAGTTAGTGAGCAAGCGTTTTCAGTCCGCCCCTCAAAGGCCTCTCAAAACACTCAACTCACGACCACAAAAAAACGACCCTTGTAAAAAGATCGTTTTTCTCTTAAAAAAGCACGCTCACAGGGATTCGAACCCCAAACCTTCTGATCCGTAGTCAGATGCTCTATCCAATTGAGCTATGAGCGCATTAATTGAGTTTACCGCTCTGCGGTGTGCAGAGTCTAGTAGAAGTTAGCTATGATGTCAACAGAAAAATACTTTTACAGTGATGTTTCGCCCATTTTCGAAATTTTCATTCGACTCGGATTAATTTTGCAAGAGGTAACCTAAAGAGGCTTGACTTGTATGAGCACTGTCATCTATAATCAGCTAATCAATTAGGCTCGCTGCTCTTTTAACAGCATGTGAAAAGAGTACTTGAATAACACCTTCCAAACTACAAGAGTAAATACAATGCCGCCCGTTCTATACAAAAAAGCTCATCTATTCTTAGGGGGTCTCTTCATGGCTCTCAGCCCCTTCGTATTGACCTCCTGCCAGCCGGAAAACGCTAAAATTCCTCAGAAGAAGGTACTAGCTGTCGAGCTAAATCTCACCATCACGCCCTTTATTGAGTTCCAGAGAGACTTTAAACACCGCGAGAGAATCGTTCAGTACTTACTTGAGCATCAGTTTAAGAATTCAGGCATTACGGCAGTTTGTGATAAGCGGGACATACTCCTGCGTTTTTCGTCGAGTGTACCAGCGAAGCAGATCATGGTTTTCCTCGCCTATACGAGCATCTTCGAATCCTTAGCCCGCAAGATGGAAAATGATAGCATCTCCTGCCCTGAAGACAGGGAGAATCCTGCTACCCCTATTCTCCCACTCAGTAAAGATGTCATCGAATTCGTGATGTCAGGCTACGACGAGCTGTCAGACGCTAAGAATAACAGTGAAATATCCCGCCAGTTCCCGCTCATCAAAAAAGGGGAAATCTCTCAATACGCCGACGATAAGAGCACCTACTTTAGCAACTTATCGATGAATTTAACCATCTTTAAGAAGGATAAGCTCGTCGCCTTAGATTTCAAATTCTTGCCCGAAGGATACTTCTCGGACTACGGGGTGAACTTCCACCAAGCGACTAGTAACATAATCGACAATCAGTACATCATAAAACTCTCGGAAGATATGAACACCGAGGAAAAGAGAAAGTACTATCTCACCGCTATCTACGAAAGCTCGCAAGTCAAGACGATACGTCAGAGAATCTCGGCGAAAAACAAGAAAAGTGTGAACTATCTCACCGATCCCATCGTCGTCCCAACCTCGTCGTCACCTGCGCCTGATCTAACCATTCCTATAAACGCTACAGATCCGGTAACTCCTGACGAAGCAGCAGAAATCCCCCCTCTAGTAGCCGAACCTGTGACTACCCCCACGACCCCAGATCCAGATCCAGATCCAGATCCAACACCAACTCCTACCCCACCTAAACAACCAGCAGGTCGCACATCGACAGAACCCTCACTGTCCGCGCCCTTCTAGGCGAGCTAGTGCTCACTCCCTCTTCTGTCATAATACCGCTTAGACATTGACTCCGCGGTGCGTTCCCTCTATGATGAAATCATGCTTGAAAAAATGATTTCATACGGAGGGATAGCTCTGCTATTAAGCACAGCATTAGGCTCGGGACTAGCATACGCGGAGCTGAGTCAGGAGGCGGAGCTCGCGCAGACGATCCAGCGCGCGGACATGGTAAACTTCCAGCGACTGCTCGACGCAGGACTCCCTGTGGACACAGTCGCGCCGTACGAAAAGGTCAGCATACTTGAGCTCGCCATCCAGCGGGGGCAGATCCCCATGGCGCAGGAGCTACGCCAGCGTGGCGCGAAGGATCAGGACAGTGGCGCAGACGCTCATGTCGAGCTCATGGCCTGTATCCTGCGAGGCGACCCCGAGACAGCCCGAGGTATGATTGAGGAGCAGTCTATCCCCATCGCAGGCAGTCAGGTAGACAAGCTGCTCGGAATTACCATCCAGAATACGCAGTTCGAGCTCGCCTCATACATCCTATCCCAGCAGAAAAAGGACGCATTCTCAGCAGAACAGCTGAAAGACCTCTTTGGCATCGCTATACAATCAGGAGCTGACGAACTAGCCACAGCCATCTTAGACTACGGCTATGAGCCCAGCGAGCACCACGCCTTACTCTTTCTTATCCAAGCTTCTCGTCAGGGACTATTACAAAGCATGCGTGCCCTCGTAAAAGCTGGAGCAGATGTGAATGGAAGCTTAGAAAGAAAGCACTCCCCACTGCACGCAGCCATTAGCGCGAAGCAAGAAGCAGCCATCGCCCTACTCGTTGAGCTAGGAGCTGATCCTCTTCTTAAGAAGACACGCGTCACCCCTACCGACTGGGCTAAGCGCCAGTCAGATGAGAGAGTACTCGCCCTACTCAGGGGAGAGACTGTCCCCCCCAGTGAGATCAAGAAGAAGACACGTCAGCCTCAGAACAAGGACTCCAGCGCTGCAGCACTCCTACAGGCCGCCGATTTAAACCAAAGTGACAAGCTCCGTCAGTACATCATGTGGAGAGCCGACATACATGCGATCGACGCAGATGGGAACAACCTACTCCATCATGTCGCTTGGAAAAAACAGCTACCTCTCGTGGAGCTCTTAGTAAAAAAAGGCGTATCCACCAATCATATCAACAATCAGCAGAAAAGCCCCCTCCTCCTCAGCGCGCAGTGGAGCGACTGGGAGGCAGCGCGCTATCTAGTAGAAGCGGGTGCCGATGTCAACCACACGGACAAATATGGGAACAGCCCTATCGAATATGCGTCCAGTAAAGGGAATACGGAACTCGTAAAACTCCTCCTATCGAAGGGCGCAACACCACGCGCGGAGGCTCTCTACAGTGCCGTCTCTAAGGAGAATCTTGAGCTCATCGACATCCTCCTCGAAGCGGGAGCAGATCCGAACGCCCCTACTAGATTTAAGTTCTCGGCTCTAGCCCTAGCCGAGAAAAAAGGTTTCGACAAGATCGCAGAATACCTCCGCTCACAGGCTAAGAAAGAGCAATAGGAACAGAAAGGAGTAGCAAACAGTAGAAGACGCGTCAGTTTCGGGCAGGGAGGCCATGCTGGATTTGCATCGCGTGCGCGTGCGATATTAGACTGTGAGAAACTGACGCAGCCGTGCTCTGCGAGCACGGCTTTTTCGCGAGGGCTTTCCCCTCATTATACGAGGCCCTGCGCGCGTGTCGCGAGGTCGAGAATGCGGGCGTGTATCTTCTCGATAGTCTCGATGAAGGCTGCGTCTTCTTTTCCACTGGGGTCTTCGAGCCCCCAGTCTTCGCGATGCTTGCATGGGAGTGTGGGGCACTGGACATTGCAGCCCATGGTGATGACGATGTCGACGGTAGGGATGTCTTCGAGCAGCTTGCTGCTCTGAGTTTCCTCCATGTCGATGCCGTAGGTGTCCTTCATGAGGCGCACGGCATCTTGATTAATATGTGGGCGTAGCTCTGTGCCAGCGGAGTAGCTTTCGAAGGAGGCGGAGGCGAGGTGCTTTCCGAGAGCTTCGGCTATCTGGCTGCGGCAGGAATTATGGACGCAGACGAAGGCGACCTTGGGCAGGGTGGTGTTTGACATAATCGGTTAAATTGTGTGTGATATGGGTATCTATTCTTACTTAGAGACGCAAGGCTTGAAATAGTGGCGTGTCTTATTCGCATAGCGGACGAGCATGAGCATCACAGGCACTTCGACGAGGACTCCAACTATGGTAGCAAGAACCACTGGGCTGTCAATACCAAAGAGTGCTATCGCGACGGCGACCGAGAGCTCAAAGAAGTTCGACGCTCCTATCATACCTGCTGGCGCAGCGATCTCATGTGGCTGCTTCAGCGCGCGGCTGCCGAAGTAGGCGAGCGCAAAGATGAGCACGGTCTGTATCGTCAGAGGCACGGCGATGAGGAGGATGTGCAGCGGATGCTTCAGGATAACATCCCCTTGCAAGGAGAAGATGAGCACCAGCGTGAGCAGCAGTCCGCCTATAGTGAGATTCTGGAAGCGTGGGATGAAGTTCTTTTCCAGATACGCGAGTCCCTTCTTGCGTACGAGCTGACGGCGTGTGAGCACACCGCCGACTAGCGGTATCACGACAAAGAGCAGCACGGAGATCACCAGTGTGTCCCATGGGATAGTCACACCAGCCTGTTGTAATAAGAGGGCGACGATGGGGGTGAAGGCGATGAGAATGATGAGATCATTCGTCGCGACCTGCACTACGGTGTAGGCGGCATTCCCTCGTGTGAGCTGACTCCAGACGAAGACCATAGCCGTGCAGGGTGCTGCTCCGAGGAGTACTGCTCCTGCGAGATAATCCTTCGCGAGGTCAGGCGTGATGAACTCGCTGAATATCACGTAGAAGAACAGCCACGCGAAGCCGAACATAGTGAAAGGCTTCACGAGCCAGTTCACCACCCACGTGATGAAGAGTCCCTGTGGGTTCTTGCGCACATTCTTCACGCTTTCGAAGTCCACCTTCAGCATCATCGGGTATATCATCAGCCAGATGAGCACCACGATGGGTAGCGAGATATTCGCATACTCCATTTTCCCGAGCAGCTCGGGGATGATGGGGAGGAACTTTCCTAGCAGCACGCCCCCTATCATGCAGAGTATGACCCATAAGGTGAGATAACGCTCGAAGAAGCCCATGGCAGAGGATTCGCTAGTATAACTTAGTTCGTATTTCTTCATATCAAAATTAGTTGATACGAAAACTCTATCCCTATCTTTATAATATGTCAATCTATTTATCAAAAAAAATTGATACGGATGTCATTTAAATGGCAAAAACATAAAAAAACAAGCTCTCTCTTCTTTTTCGCTTGCAATGCCCCATCCATTCATCTAGTATAAGAAAAATCCGCGCAGCCCGCGAATTCAATTTTATCATACTATGAGCACGCCGTCTTCTCCTCCGACTCCGCCAGTCCCAGCGCCTCCCGCAGCGCCTGGGGTGCCTGCACCTCCAGTACCACCCTCAGCTCCTAAGGCTCCGGGTGCTCCTATGCCTCCATCAGCTCCGGGGATTCCTAAGCCTCCTGTCGCACCTGGTGCACCGATGCCTCCAAGTGCTCCCGCTGCCCCTGGCGCACCGATGCCCCCGAGCGCACCAGCAGCGCCTGGTGCCCCTGTACCTCCGAGCGCACCAACTGGGGCGAAACCAGCAGCACCTGTACGCACAGTGATGCTCGGTGGGAATGCAACACGCCCTCTGACTCCAGTAACGCCACGCACACCAGGTGCACCTGCCGCCGCAGCCCCAGCTTCAGGCTTCAAACCAGCCCCACCTTCAGCCCCAGTTCCAGCAGGCGACAAGGGTTCACCTGCTATGCCTAAGGCCACAGTACCTGTATCGAAGCCTGCTGGCTTCTCAAAACCCGCAGGTTTCGGCAAGGCTGCCTCCGCAGACGACACAGAAGACCTCCGCAAGGATCACCCTGTAGTCCTCACCATCCTCTCTATCGCGCTACTCCTCTGCGGTTACTTCGTCTACATTCAGTTCGAAATCGATCAGGTGAAGGAGCGCACGAGCTACCAGACCGCATTCTTTGGTAACCCCATCGAAGAAGGCACAGCCAGCGCATCTAACGATGGAGCCTACGATAGCGACTACGATGACTATGAAGGTGATGAGCCTACTGAAGAAGATGACGCACCTGCTGAAGAGACAGACGCGCCTGCTGAAGAGGAAGATGCACCTGAAGGATTCGACGAAGAACTTTAAGACAAAATCTAATTTACGCGATGGTGACACAGAAAAGTGTCGCCAAGCGTGAATGGATCTGCTAACCTAAAATTCCATTATGGCTCTTAACATTACAGAAGACAACTTTGATAGCGAGGTCTTGGCCTCGGACGTTCCCGTACTCGTAGACTTCTGGGCACAGTGGTGTGGTCCTTGCAAGATGATTGCACCCATCATTGACCAGATAGCGACAGAAGTAGAAGGTCAAGCAAAAGTCGGCAAGGTCGACGTAGACGCCGCTTCCGCTCTTGCAGCCCGCTACAACGTACGCTCCATCCCCACCCTCGTTTTCTTCAAGAACGGCGAAGTCGTGGACACCATCGTCGGTGCTGGCTCGAAAGACGCTATCCTCAATAAGCTGAAGTCTCTCTAAGCACAGCGTAACCACATATTTTCACCCTCTGATTCCTACTCGGAATCAGAGGGTTTTACTTTCTACTCTCAGAGCTGTGTAAAACGCCCATTTAGGTGTCGCTTATATTAGTAAAAATATCTTTACCGTATCTCGTACTGACGAAGTCAGGAAGGTGCTTTTATATTCCTATATACTCATTGATGTTAATCCTGCATTTTCTATGCATTAACTCATGCGAAAGTAATATCAAGTCTGCGTCTGGCATAAACAAAAGTCTTGACATCATAGCATCTGGCTCTAAAATACTCATGAATATGAACAAAGAAGCCATCATTCCCCTGCTTAAGGCGGACGCGCGTCTCAGCGACGCGCAACTAGCTACCTCACTCGGAGTCACTGAAGCTGAAGTCTGCCAAGCGCGTGCGGAGCTCGAACAAGAAGGTCGCATCCTCGGCTATCAAGTCATCATCAATGATGATGAAGATGAAGGTCATGTGTACGCCTTCATCGAGGTGCGCTGCACGCCTCAGCGCGGTGATGGCTTTAATCGTCTCGCTCGTCGTATCGCACGCTTCGATGAGGTACGCAGCTGCTACCTCATCTCGGGTGGCTATGACTTGCTCGTCCTCATGGAGTCGAACACGCTTCCAGCAGTGGGACGTTTCGTCAGCGAAAAGCTGTCAAATATAGACGGTGTTCTCTCGACGGCGACTCATTTCCGCCTGAAGACTTACAAGAAGGATGATGTTCTCTTCGAAGACGACATCCCACACGAACGCCTCATCGTCTCTCCTTAAGAACGCAGCATGAACTGGGAAAAAAAACTCAGCCACAAGGTTAGCTCCCTACCGGGCTCTGGCATTCGCGCCTTCTTCGATCTCGTCATCGGGAGCAAGGACATCATCTCTCTCGGCGTGGGCGAGCCTGACTTCGTCACACCATGGCATATTCGTGAGGCGAGCATCATCTCACTAGAAAAGGGGCAGACGACCTACACGAGTAATCTCGGGCTGGAGACTCTGCGCGACAGCATCGCGAAGTACGTGTCGGGATTCTTCCACGTCGATTATGATCCACGTACAGAGATCCTCCCCACTGTGGGTGTCAGCGAGGCGATCGACCTCGCGCTACGCGCCATTCTTAACCCCGGTGATGAAGTGATCTACCATGAGCCCTGCTACGTGAGCTACAGTCCTAGCATCCTCCTCGCTGACGGCATACCTCGTCCCATCCAGACTGGCATAGAAGATCTCTTCGCCCTGAACCCAGAGCGACTGGAAGAGGCGATCACTGAGAAGACGAAGGTACTCATGCTTAACTTCCCGACGAATCCCACAGGCTCGATCGCGCCTTATGACACGCTCAAGAAGATCAGCGAGATCTGCGTGAAGCATGATCTCATCGTCCTGACAGACGAGATCTACTCTGAGCTGCGCTACGATGGCGAAGAGCATACGAGCATCGCGACATTCCCTGGGATGAAGGAGCGCACAGTGCTGCTTCACGGATTTTCTAAGGCATTCGCCATGACAGGCTTCCGCCTCGGCTACGTCTGCGCACCGGCTCCACTTATTGATCAGATGTGTAAGATTCACTCTTACACGATGATATGCCCGACGATCACGTCCCAACAGGCGGGTATCGAGGCTCTGGAAAATGGCACGCCTGCCATGCTGGAGATGCGCGACAGCTACCATGAGCGTCGCGACTATCTCGTGGAGCGATTCAATCAGATGGGCATGGACTGCCACCTCCCCGGTGGTGCGTTCTACACCTTCCCCAGCATTAAGCGATTCGGGCTGAGCTCGGCAGACTTTGCGCTGCGTCTTTTACAAGAAGGCAAGGTAGCTGCTGTACCAGGTACCGCCTTCGGCGCATCGGGTGAAGGCTACTTGCGCTGCTGCTATGCGACGAGCATGGCACAGCTCCAGCTCGCCTGTGACCAGATGGAACGCTTCTGCGAGAAGCTCTTGAAAAATCAGGGCTAAGCTATCACCCCCCGCACGACTCTCCATGCAGTCAAGTAACGCCCACCTACGCGACGACAGCGTGCTGTACCGCAGCTACGCTGTACCCTTCATCATCTTCATGCTGCTGACGCTGCTCTTCCCCGCAGCAGATGCCTTCTTCACATGGGATCACCCAGAGGCTGCATGGTGGCAGCGCGCGCCCGAGATGCTGGTCTACCCTCTACAGACCATCATCTGTGGTGGCTACCTCTGGTGGACGAGACGTGGAGTCGAGTGGGACTGGGCGTGGAAGCCCTGCTTACTCGGTGCACTCCTCGGAGCCGTGGGCATAGGTCTGTGGCTCGTCCCTTACTTCACGGGCTGGGCGGAGACGGGTGAGGGCTTCGACCCTGGGCGCATCTTCGGCGAGGGCAGCGCGATGTTCTACATCCAGTACCTGCTGCGCTTCTTACGAGCCGTGGTGATCGTCGCGCTGGTCGAGGAATTTTTCTGGCGTGGCTTCCTCATGCGCTGGGTCATCGACAGGGATAATCCGCAGTCCGTTCCCTTCGGCACAGCGTCATGGAAGGCTTACTTCGTCACGACTGTGGGCTTCATCCTCATCCACCAGCCGCAGGATTACGCTGGGGCATTCATTTTCGGTACACTCGCCTACTTCCTCACGGTTAAGACAAAGTGCCTCACCTCACTCGTCGTCTACCACGCGATGGCAAACCTCATCATGGGGCTCTGCGCGGTCACGCTTGACATGTCAGGTCTGTGGTAAGTACGAGCAGTTTCCTCATTTATTTCTATGCAATCTTTCGTCCTCGGCGCAGGTCATGGCACACGCATGGCGCCGCTCAGCCTCATCGTCCCTAAGCCTCTGACCCCAGTCTTTCAGAAGCCCCTCGTTCATCACATACTCGATCGTCACCATGCAGCAGGGGTGCGTGACTTCCACATTAATATCTCCCAGCTGGATTTCCTCTGGGAGAAGGCATTCCCAAAGGAGAGCTACCTCGGCTGCCCTGTCCATCTCAGCTACGAGGAGTCGCCACTGGATTCTGGTGGTGGCTTGAAGAAGATCCTCCCCTTCATTGATAGGGAAAAACCGCTCGTCGTCCAGAATGGCGACATCCTCACTGATATTCCCATCGACGAGTTACTGGCTCTACACAAGAAGCGCGGTCATAAACTCACACTAGCGCTGCGTAGCGTCGATGGTAAGAAGAATGTGGGCTTTGATCCCGAGTCTGGGCTCATCACGGACATACGCCACGCGCTGGGCGTGGACGCGGGCGGCTACCAGTTCACAGGTGTCTACATCATCGACCCGTCTGTGGCGGAACTCTTCCCAGACGAGAATCTCTTCTCCATCGTCCCCATATGGATAGAGCTCATCAAGCGCGGTGAGGCAGGTGGCGCAGTCTACGACTGGTGTAACTGGCATGAGATTGGCAGCCCTCGCCAGTACCTCGACGCTCTCATGGAGCACCCCTCCTCGCAGCGCATCTCCCCACTCGCGACGATTTCCGCCCTCGCGGATCTCTGCGAAGACTGCATCGTCGGTGCAGATGCGAGTATCCCTGCGGGTACTGAGCTGACGAATTGCATCGTCTGGCCACGCACGAAAGTGGAGGCAGGTAGTTACAGAAACTGCATCCTCACGCCACGCATCAAGGTGGAGCTAGACTCAGAGCAGCACGCATGACGAAGAATCGTGGATATTGATGATGCGCATAGCAAAGTCCCCTTGACCATCATGAGTATTTCTGATATGCTCCAATCAGAAAACACAGGGTATCTTCCCCTGAGCTGAACTCATGAACAAGCAGCTTCATATTTACGATTGCCTCACACGAAAACTCGTCGTCTCCGACGGAGCTTTCATGACGATAGGTGCGCTCGAAAGCAGCACTTTCCCCCTAGCTATGCGTACGAACAATGCGGGCTCTTTCGCACAGCGAGAGGGTACGTGCCGATTTTTCCCGCATAGCAACATAGACAGCTACACGCTAAACAGCACGCGCATCACGGGTGATATCATCATCAGATCAGAAGAGCTCTACCTCCTCTGCATCTCGGGCGCCTGCCTCGTCTGCTGGTATGGTGACAGCGCGGACAAGGCGAAGCCTCGCTTTGACCAGTTCGAAGCTTCCCTGTGGTTTGTCTACATTAAGAGCGAAAATCTCTGGAAAGGACCACTCTCTCTGCTAAAACTCACAGAAGACGCAGAATCACTCCCAAAAGACGCGCTCATCACGTTCAGAGGACTCGACAAGCGGGCTTTCAAGCTATCGGACATTTACGATTCCCTGAGTTTCTATAAGACTCAGCAAAAGGAGATCCAGAAGAAGCGTCACATCGAGGGCGATGCGCCGACGCGCTGCCCATCCTGCTGGGAGCTCTTCGCGCCGAAGGATGCTCTCG
This sequence comes from uncultured Akkermansia sp., assembly GCA_964370425.1. Classification (GTDB taxonomy): domain Bacteria; phylum Verrucomicrobiota; class Verrucomicrobiia; order Verrucomicrobiales; family Akkermansiaceae; genus Akkermansia. The sequence continues at coordinate 21,049 of CAYJJD010000028.1, forward strand.
CTATCGCATCGCACCCTGACCTCTGCGGCGATGAATATCTCGGTGAGGATGCGCAGCAGCGTTTCGTCGTGAGCGAAAAGAACGCTCAGGGTCTCCCCATTGATGAAATGGGTGTCCCCTGCACGGAGTTCGCCTGCCCTCTCTGCCATCATAAGTTGCCTCCTTTCTTTAACCTGATGCGTCAGCATATCTTCTCTCTCGTGGGTGTCCCCGCTGCGGGGAAGACTTATTATCTCGCGGCACTCGCACACCAACTGGAGCTCGAACTTCCGCGCGACTTCAACATACCTTTCCGCGATGCCGACCCACTAGCGAATGCGCCGCTCAGCGACATGAGCACGCGCCTTTTCACAGCTCTCACCCCTCAGGATGCCTACATCGGCAAGACACGCCTCGAAGGTAGCCTGTATCAGAATGTGTGGAGACATGGCCATGAGGTGAGCATGCCTCGTCCCTTTGTTTACAATCTGAACAAGGCATCGAAGTCGTACTCGCTCGTGATGTTTGATAATGCTGGGGAGAGCTTCGAACCTGGTCGATCTGGGGAAGAGCACCCCGGTGCGGAGCACTTAGCGGTAGCGTCGAGCATTCTTTACCTCTTCGACCCGACGACGAACCCCGGATTCCGCAGCCTGCTACAGGATAATCAAGATCCTCAGCTCCAGCGATGCCTCCACCCAGCGGGTAGACAGGGACGACTCCTCGCCGAGACGGAGATGCGCCTGCGCACGCGCCTGAACATGCCGCCGGGGAAGAAGCTCGACATCCCCTTCGCGCTCATTATAGGGAAGTTCGACATCTGGCAGCATCTTCTAGGCCCTGAGCCCCTACTCCCTGTCGTGAGACACGGCATCTTCCATCCGCAGAATGTCAATGCGAACTCGGCACGCTTGCGTAAGCTCATCTTTAACATCTGCCCTTACATCTGTATCAATGCGGAGGCTATCTCTTCGCAGGTGCGCTACTTTGCAGCATCTGCCCTCGGTAGCTCTCCTATTGAGTTCACGGATGATGCTGGAAACACCCTCATCGGCCCAGCTTCGGGCGCGGTGAAACCCATGCACGTGACAGATCCCGTCCTATGGGCTCTCAATGAGGTAGAACCCTCACTCCTCCCCACCCCGCCGCTTAGCTAAAACTAGCTCTCAGTTTCTCTCTGTTTCTCTCCCCCCCCCGTTTTCGCATGTCTTATCAGCTGATCTACACGAGTGCACCTCACTTACTTGACCCGAGCCTATCGGGCTATGGTGTGGTCGCTCGTAGTGAGAAGTTACCACGCGCGCTGGAAAAGAAACTGCTAAAGATATCGGGCGTTAAGGAGGAGAACAAGCTCATCTCAGGGCCTCAGCTCTCCTACCACATTCTAGACTGCGCAGGGGCAACCTTCCACGTCCTGAGCTGCATCCAGAGTGCTGGCGCTGACTACTCGGGGCGCGAATGCCACATCGCGCATCATCTAGCCTTAACTCAAGATGAGGTGCGCCTCCTGCGCTCGAATCAGGCTAGACCCACCCCCGCATCCGTCATTCTCGGTCTGTATCGCGATCAGTTCTGGAAAGCCGAGTGGAAGGAAAAGCCTCATTACATCACCGATGAACCAAGCCTCTCCACCGACCTCTTACCAGAGATAGACCAGCAGAGCACGTGGAAAGAACTCACAGGACATAAGTATAATGCAAAGGCGCTTATCACGCCTCCTTACGAGCATGACTGCCTCATCGTGGTGAAGTCTGGCACGCGCAGCCTCGACATTCTCCACCTCTTGGCGGAGAGTGACTGGCTGTCTCACCTGCGCGGCTGGGGCATCACGTTCACGACGACGGGTGTGGCTAGTGATACTTTCGCGCAGACGCAGCGCATCGCTGTACTCGAAGAATCAGCTATGGAGGGAAAGGCGCGCCGCTCTGGTCGCCCCACCCTGCATCTGGAGCACAAGCTACTCATCACACGAGAGCAGGAACTGAACGCTAGAATGGCAGAGAGCCAGAGATTACCTGCTCCTATGAGCAGCAAATCGAGTATCCTGACTCATAACGAGAGAAATATATTAGAGACTCACTCAGCGAATAAAAAGCCCCAGACGAGCAGGCCTAGCCTATCCACAGCTCCCGCACCTCCCCTTGCGATGAGCCCCTCCAATGAGCTTTCTAAGAAGGAACAAAAGCCAGCCGCGCAAGATACAAGCCTCTTCGATCAGCATCAGCTGACCCAAGTTCCTTATAAATATAAGGAGTCTCCAGACTCGCAGAATTACCAGCCAGCTAAGCCACTCGTAACTCGACGTAACGTCCTGAGCACCTTATTCCTCGTACTGGGTTTTGTGATACTCGCCGTGAGCACCTACATCTCCAACTCAAACAAACAGGACAGCACAGCTGGGCATGATGAAGCTCACAGCCACAGCGACACAGAGATCAGCGAACCTCTCCCACCACTCTATGCCTCCCCCGAGGCACAGACGCAGCTGGACATTCAGGCGATCAACGAGCAGCTCAGCATCCTCGCTTCCTTAGACTACGATGCGAAGCAGACCGCAAGTGTGCTCAGTGAACTCAGCGCACTCACCCTCATGGCTCTCAAGCAGGGCGCACCAGACTTACAGGATAAGTTACAGAATCTCTATGACATCATTCAGCAGCTGCGTAAGTGTAAAGAAGTCAGGTGCGATCACCAACAGAATATAGCTAAACTCATCCGCTACAGCCTCGATGTAGGAATCCCCGTCGAACCTCTCGTACGACTCTACCTCCGTCATGCTACGCATAACATGCCACCCCGTCGCTGGGCGAGCGAGCTTTCTGAGAAGCAGCGCCATGAACTCATCACTGAGCTAAAGAAGAACAAGCTGTCACACCTCTTCGATGACCCGCAGTTCTTCAGCTACCTTCATGCTCTCGACCGACATGATCCAGTCAACAGGCATTACGAGAGCACAGGACAGCAGTTAAACGACATTCTGACCACTTATAATCACCTCAACAGCGGCAGCCTCGTGATCATCAACGAAGGCGATACGCTACCGCTCATCTTGCAGAACCTCTTCCAGAGGAACTCCTTCCTGCTAGATCAGGGGAAGATAGGTATCTACCCCATCTCTGATTTACCCTTCATCCATCGACTACTGCGCAGCAAGTACACCGTGAAGTTCAAGCGTAGCGATGAGCCAAATGTAAAATCATTCCAGCTCTACGATAAGGGGAAAGCAGTCCCATCTATCCAGATGGAACTCACGGCTAACACGAAGTTCTACAATTTCCAGCTCCGTCAGCAGCCAGCCGTGCTCACACTAAAGCTCAGCTCCTCCCCCGCCACGGATCGCTACATCTTCCTGCCACATATCAGCATCCAGCTAAAACCTAAAAAGAACTACCACCCCATCCCTCAGATCACCAGAGAAGACATTCTCATCAGAGAGCTCGATCTCGAGTGCCTCCCGCCTGACTCATGGCAGCCTCACCCCCAGCTGCAGCTCTCTGATAACCTGAGCCTACGCCACCCATGGAAAGTCATCCACCAGCCCATCGAACTAGTGAATACGCCTCATCTCAATATCCCTCGCATCATTGGCTTTAGGAACATCGTTCGAGTCGATGAGACCGATCCACGCGGCGCAGCCTTGACATACTCTGCCCATATCAACAGGCTCCCCCATTCCCTATTCCCCATCATGGGGCATCCCGTACATTACCTCAGACATCTCAATTTCAACTCACTTCTTCAAAAAGAGTTCTACATCTTAGCAAATAGCTGCGCCACTCAGCAAGAAAGCCTAGGCATGGGCTTTTACAGCATCGCGAATATCTACTACATACTCCTCGCCTTAGACGACGTGGATAGTATATCTGAAGTGGAGAAGCTCATGATGGATTACCTTAAGTGCTACACGAATAGTAGCTTTGCGCTTCTGATGAATCGCATCCTTTCTGATATCCCAGCACTCCAGCTCAGCCCAGACGAGGCACGTGGGGAGAACAGCATGAACAAAATAAAGCGCGCACAATACGCGGAGCTTCTGAGCGATGCAGGTACACGCATCGCTATACGCAAGCATATACGTGCCTATCTCAGTGCCAAGCTCATGGAACGCTACGAGACGGCGAAGCGAGAACTCGAGCAACAGCAACTAACCACCCCCAGCCATCAGCTAGAACTCTACAAGCTTGAGAAAAAAGACAACAGCCTCATCTGGCATTTCCGATTGAATAATTCTTCTCCTGCATCATGAGAAAATCCCGCCACCGACCTACCCCCCCCCCAGCACGGAGCACTAGAACTCAGCCAAAAACACGCCCCCCAGCAGGCATCCATGAACTCTCACGCGACACACTACGCACACGCCTGAGACAGATAGAAAAGCAGCTCAGGGAAGTCAGCACTCATGACGCTCTGATTACGAAAGAACAGGAGGAGCTCAAGGATCAGGCAGAGAAGATACGCGAGGAGCTCCAGCAGCGTCATCACTTTAACAGGAGGATCTTCTTTATCTCCGTGGGCATACTCAGCGTCGCTACACTGGGCTTCATCCTCTTTGTGCTGGATAACAAGGCAAACCTCGCGCAGACGAACCTAGAGCATGCCCTTATCACTGATAACCCGCAAATCATCCATACAGAACTAGAGCGTGCCAAGAAGGGGCTAAACCCTTATATCAATCCCTCACTCATTCGCGCGATCAAGGAGGCGCAAGCGCATCTCAAGACGCTGGAGACTAGACAAAGCGACGCCGCCGCTATCCTCAGCTCACTGAAGAATGGCACACGCCCATGGGAAAGCCTCAGCATCGCCGATATACGCACTCTGAACTCCGCGTCTTTCCAGCACAGTCCCGAGGGGCTAGCCATCCTCGGTCAGTGGGATGCTCTCGCGAAGAAGCGCAAGGCACAGAACATATCCTTGCGCAGCGAGAGCTTACAGAAAATCATGCGCCCCCTCCCTGCGAGAGCTACGCTCGATGGGAGTCTATCGCAGAACCTCTATGCCGTGAGGCAGGAGATGGAAGAACTAGGCGAGCGACTCGAAGAGTTCCAGCTCTTGCGGCGCATCCATAGACTCAACCATGAGCATGCCACAGGCATGCGCGCACGCCTACAGGAACTGCGTTTCTTAAAACGAGACATTAAAGCGCTCATCAAGCTGGAAGAATCGCTGTACGATATAGAGAGTTACGAAGATTTCACCTTCCTGCTACGCAGCTATAGACCTCAGACCTACAAGCTGGGCTCACTCATCTCAGACCTCGCTGATAAGCTCCCGCGCGAGAGTAATCTCAGAGACTTCATCGGTAGGCAGCAGGTGAAGCTCACCGCAGCGGAACTCCAGTCTCTCCAGCTTCATCTCTCCGGCAAGAGCCCTACATTTAATATTCATCATCCTGCGAATATGATACAGGTGAATATCATGGAAAACATCTTCCAGTCTAGCCCCCTGCAAGGCACCTACTACCAGTTGTACAATCCTGAAACAAACGAAACTTGGCTCATCACGTCAGAGCCAACGCTCAACAAGGATAAGAAAATCCAAGTAGAGCTCGACGAGCTCGACCCACGTGCGCTGGCTGGGGCAGAGAAAAAACAGCTCATCCAGCCCAGCCCCCGCATACAGTTCAAAAAGCTCCACTACGCCCATGCGTTAAAGGATCTACACATGAACCGCGAAGACTTCTTCATCTCGACGAACCTCGTGAAGAGCCTCGAAAACATCCTGCGCTACAAGACGGGCAGCATCAGCGCCCTCTACAGAGCCCATCTCTACCAGAGCCTCGTTGAAGTGGTGATGGCGCATAGCAAACCCATGCAGGTAGGTCTCCCCTTCTCGCAGCAGTTACGAAGAGATATTAAGAGTTTCATGCTCTTAGAAGAAAAAACAGGCATCCAGCTCCGCGATACCTCATGGCTAGAAACGAGCGCGAGGCACAAGCACGCGGAAAAGCTCTACGCTCAGTGGTTCAGTGAACGCATCGGTCGTCAGTACCTCGCGGAGATGAGCCTCATGCTACGTCACTATCTGCATAACACACCCGACTTCGTGGGCTTCATCACGAGCACAGGCGAGCCACACTTCTACACAGAAGTCAGCGCAGAAGACAGACTATGGTTCATCGACTCCTACGACATGCAATTAAAAGTAGGAGACAGCGAGGCTCTCGTCGAAGCACACAGCTTCTCACCGCTATTCCGCGCGAATATGAAAAATAAGCCATAGCACTCCATGGAGTACGCACTTTTTCACAGAGAAGACTGTGAGTTCTGTGAAGAACTCGCCGTCAGCCAGCTCGATGCACACGAGAAGGAACGCTATCAAGCGTCAGGTCTAGCCTTCCTCATCCCGCGCAGCCTGCTGAAGCAGCAAATAGCTAAACGACTTGTTATCAGCCCCGCAGAAGTACGATTCTCCTACAATGAACAGGGGAAGCCCTACCTCCCCGAGCACACTCACTTACACTTCAATATGGCGCACACAGGCGATCATATAGCCATCGCCTTTGACACACAGCCCATAGGCATCGACATCGAGCAGATGAAGACGAGGAAGTTCGACCGCATCGCGAAGCGTGTCATGCCCGAGGAGAGCTACAGGAGCTTCCTAGAGCGAGGAGCTACTATGGAGGAGTTCTACATGTACTGGTGTGCCTGCGAAGCTCTTATCAAGCAGGCGGGCAGCAGCATATGGCTCGCTGACCAGTTCCCCTTCCACATCGAAGATGGACGCATCATCCTCCCTGAAGGCAGCCCCAGCTCCTTAAGCGTGGAAATCTTCACGGCAGCTTCTGGAATCATGGGTGCGATCGCGCAGCACAAGTAGCAGTTAATGCACACAATTCCCCCTTCGGTGAGAAGCACACACTTGTATGAACGCAGAATTTAGCATTGAACTCTGAAGCATATCTGCTATTATAGAAAGCAGGAATGAGTGAATCTCTAGCAGAAAAGCCGAAGACACCCAGCATGGGTGAGCTCTTGCAGCGCGAACGCGCTCTGCAACGTGAGCTCAATAGCCTGCGCATGCGACTCGCACGCATGGTCTCTTCCACCACGCCAGACAGCCAGCTACTGCGCCCACTGGAGAAGGATCATTCTCTCACGACAGAAGAGGATAATGAAGAATACGAAAGCGTCTCACGCTTCGTCGTCACAGCCCCCATTGAAAAGGACTCCCCCCTACCCTCCATCCTCCTGCGCCCCCTCTCCTTGAAAGACCCACTGCGCAGCAAATGGAATCTCGGCTTAGGACTCCCCCACCCGCAGGAAAAGAGAGGACGGAAACGCAGTGGCGCAGAAATCCCAGCCATCATCACTCCCGATATTTCAGAAGCCATCCCCGGTTATGTGCGCATCTATGGGCTCTTACCCTCGGGAGCACCCTGCCAGTGCAAGCTACCACTCAATACCATCGCCACCGAAGGACAGATGGTCATAGGGCGCGATCCCACCATCGCTCAAATTGTCATTCCTGAAATAGGCGTTTCGCGAGCGCACGCCATCCTAGAGTACATCAATGACCAGCTTGTCATCAGCGACAACGAATCTACCAATGGGCTCTTTATCAATAATCACCGCCTAAGCTCCTACGAAAAGCGAGCCCCTCTCTACGATGGATGCATCGTGAACTTCGGTGAGACGACACTGCGCGTGGAGATCGTACAATAATTTTCCCGCGACATGCAGCATTTTCAAGTGGACAAAACGCGCAAAAAACTGTAAAATACCCCACGTGCACGGCATCTGTTACGCCATGCGATAAAAACGACATAATCAGTCTACAATCAATTTTTTCTCATGTTTAAATACCCCTCCAAGCCAAAAAACAACGACGATCTTCCCGCCCACCCAAGCGAAAAATCCCCCTCGAAAGTAGACTGGTCTACGACGAGCGACATGAACAGCTTCGGCGATGTCATCCCTATGGAAAGGGACGACATGGAAATGGACAGAGAAATAGACAGAGAGATGCCCATGGGGACGATAGCTCCTGTCAGCACCATGAGTGCGCGTAATGTGCTCAACTCCGACGTGAGTGTCGTCGGCATCTTACGCTTCAGCAACGAACTGCTCGTGGACGGTAACGTCGAAGGGGAGATCACCTCCGATGGAGTCCTCACCGTCGGAGCGAATGCGACGATCGTGTCACAAAAGAAAGACACGCCAGCCATCCGCACGAAGAGTGCCATCATCCATGGAAAAGTCTCGGGAAATGTCGTCGTCGACGACCTCGTCGAACTCGCGAAGAACTCAGAACTCATCGGAGACATCACCGCTTCACGCCTCATCGTACACGAAGGAGCTATCTTCATCGGACGCTCCGCTGTGGGCGCACCCAGCAGCCAGTTTTCCAACATGACGAAGAAGAACCCCGCACCTGCTAGTACAGTAGCGAAAAGTGCAACCCCCACTCCAGTAGCAGCGAGCAATCCCGAGGCAGCGAAGAACTCCATCGAGTTCGGCGATCTCCTAGCCTAAGTAGCAGCCGCTTTTAAGCTAGAATGCCTACTACCTCTTCCATAAAAGCACTAGTGAGCGAAGACCCCTCAGGAATACTTCCTGAGGAAGACTGGGGAAAATGGATACCACGCATCGAAGGAACGCGCCGCCTGCGACTTCCCGTGATGCCTGAAATGCGCAGTGTCATCTGTTACAACTGCGAGCGAGAAACCGCAGTCCCAGCGAAGGCACTCTCTGCCCTCTGCTCCCTATGCCGCTCACATCTCATGCTTACGAATGTCGTACTACGACAGGGCTCTGCGCGCCCAAACGTCAGCACCATCGGAAACATCAGCATAGCGAAAGGAGCGAACCTATCAGGACTCAAGCTAAACTGCAATAACCTGCACGTACAGGGTACAATAGATGGACAGCTCCGCTGCCGCGCTAAGCTGACCATGAGCCATGATAACAAATTAACAAAAAAACCTCAGGTAGGCACCCTACTCGTCGAGCGCGGAGTCACCCTGAAACTCCCCGCTGGCATAGACGCAGAGGAAATCATCATCAAGGGAGAACTCCATGGCGACATCACAGCCACACACTCCATCAAGCTAGAATCTGGCGGAAGCCTGCACGGAGACTGCCACACCCCCTCACTGGAAATCGCGGCACTCACAGCAGTCCACCATGGACGCTGGCAGCAAACCTAGAGCTCGCCTGCCATGAACATCGTCGTCCGAGGAGCGAAACAGAACACCCTGAAAAACCTCAACCTCACCCTCCCACTGGGCAAGATCATCGCCCTCGTCGGTCCCAGCGGCAGTGGGAAAAGTACGCTCGCATACGAAACCCTCTTTGCCGAGTCCCGCCGACGCTTCCTCGACTGCCTCTCCACAGGGGCGCGCCGCCTCCTCGCACGACCAGACAAGCCCCAAGTCGACTCCATAGAAGGCCTCCCCCCAGCCCTCTGCCTCGAACAGCAAGTCCCCACTGGACAGAGCCGCAGCATCCTTGGCAGCATCACCGAGACACTCGACTACCTGCGCATCATATACGCCGCCATAGGTACGCCCCATGACCCCATCACAGGCGAAGCCCTGCGCAAGCTCAGCTCAGGAGAAATCTCCCAGCAGCTAGCCCAGCTCCCCGAAGGCACACGCCTCACGCTACTCGCCCCACTCCCAGCGGAATTCGCCAGATGGGACGAGACACGTGAGTCCGACATCATGGACCTGCAAAAGCTAGGCTACATACGCGTCCGACTGAGAGGCGACATACACGACCTCGAAGAACTCATGACACAGCCGCCAGCAGAAGGCGAAAGCTGCGAACTCGTCATCGACCGCATCATCTGTAAAGCCAGCGCAGAATCCCGCATCGCCGACTCCGTCGAAGCCGCCCTCCGCGTCACAGGAGACGAACTCCGCGCCCTCGTTCAAGCCCCTGGAGAAGAAGCAGAACTCCAGCACTACTACACACGCTATAGGAACGAAGAAACAGGCTTCACCCTACCCGACCTCAGCCCCCAGAGCTTCTCCCACTACTCCAGCCACGGTGCGTGCCCCGAATGCAAAGGACTAGGAATCATTAAAAAAGAAAACCCGAAAAAAGGCGAAGACAGCTACCTGCTATGCCCCAGCTGCCACGGCATGCGGCTGAACAAAACCAGCCTCGCCGTCACCCTCGGATTCGGAACAGAAGCATACAGCCTCGGCACACTCTGCACCCTCAGCATAGACAGCCTGCTCGAGCTACTCCCCCAGCTCAGCTACCCTGCGGGCATGGAAGAAATCCTCGCCACCGCCTGCGACGACCTCAGCAAGCGCCTGCGCTGCCTCGCCGACCTCGGGCTCGGCTACCTCAGCCTGAACCGCGCGACAAACACCCTCTCCGGCGGAGAACTCCAGCGAGCTCGCCTCGCTAGCCAAATAGGCGGTGGACTCTCCGGGGTCCTCTACATCCTAGACGAACCCACCATAGGACTCCACCCTGATGAATGCGAACGCCTCATACGCGCCCTCCATCAGCTCAAGGAAAAAGGAAACAGCATCCTCCTCGTCGAACATGACCCCCAAGTCCTTGCCTCCGCTGACCTCCTCATCGAAATGGGACCAGGCAGCGGACCGCTCGGGGGAGAAATCATCGCCCGCGGCAGCTACGAAGAACTCTGTGCGAACCCTGACTCCCCCACAGGCGCATGGCTCAGCGGGAGAAAAAAAACCACACTCCCCAGTAAACCCACCACACTAGACAGCCACCTCTGGGTCAGCCTACGAGATGCCCACGCCCGCACCCTCCAGCACATCGACTTCCACTTCCCCCTAGCAGCCTTCACCTGCATCTCAGGACACAGTGGCAGTGGGAAAAGCACCCTCATCCACGAATGCCTCATCCCCGCCATCGCGCAGGAAAAACTAGAAAGCACAGTCGAAAAACTACGCCCCCACCTCGCGCGCGCCGTACTCGTCGACCAGAGCCCTCTGAGCGGCGCAAAAGGGAAAAACTCCATGCCCGCCAGTGCGACAGGACTACTCGACATCCTGAGAAAACTCTTCGCCTCCCTCCCCCTCTCGAAACAACGAGGGTATAAGGAAAACCGATTCTCGCTGAACATACGCGGCGGACGCTGCGAACGCTGTGGGGGCACAGGCCACATCGACATCGACATGAGCTTCCTCGCCGACCTGCACAGCACCTGCGACGCCTGCCAAGGAGCACGGTACAACAGAGAAACCCTCGAAGTCAGCTGGCGTGGGCGCAACATGGCACAACTACTCGCCATGACCGTCAGCGAAGCCGCTGATTTCCTCCGCCACATCCCGCAAGCCAACGGCATCTTGCAAGCCATGCTCGACCTCGGACTCGGGTACCTCGCCCTAGACCGCGCCTCATCCAGCCTCTCGGGAGGCGAAGCCCAGCGTATTAAACTCGCCAGCTACCTCGCACGAGCGAGCGGCACACACAGCAAACAACTCCGCACGGGACAAAACGAAGAAAAACTCCTCTTCATCCTCGATGAACCCAGCACAGGACTACACTTTAACGAAGTCGAACTCCTCTTAAAAGCTCTGCTACGCCTACGCGACCGAGGACACAGCATCCTCTGCATCGAGCACAACCAGAGCATACTGAACAGCGCGGACTACCTCGTGGAAATGGGACCAGGAAGCGGAGCAGCAGGCGGACTCATACGAGACGCGCGCAGCAAACAACAATTTAGCCAAAGCAACAAAACACCCACCAGAAAAAGCCGCACGCCTCGCGCGAAGCGTAAGTGAGATTATTAAGACATATTTTGCGAAAGAGCAAAATGAGACGAAGAGAGTCCAAGAGGTGTCTTGGACGGTTCTCGCGTAGCGAGAACTCTGAGGAATTAGCCAGTGCCCATCAAGTCGCGGCTTAAATATAGCAATGTGTATTTTGAGGACACTTGTCGCCTGCAAGCTTAGTTATCCATCTCGCGCTGGCATGCAGGGCGACGGTCAAGTATCAGTACTTGAACACGGGGCTATGGTCGAAGCTACTTTGCGCACTGTTTTTAAATCTCAGCATGAGTGCGTCTGCACGATGGAGCAGAGCTTTCCATGTCAGATGGTCGCGGTAGTACAGCGGTTTTTCCATACCTCGACAGTATCTTGCAACGCGCTTTTCTATCCTTCGCACGCGCTCTGGTCTGAGTGTTGCGAGTTTTTCTGCGACTTCTTCTACCTGCGCCACGACATCATGGCAGAGTAGTGGTAGGTCACAGCCTGCTTCGATAGCAAGGTAGGCTGCCTGTGGCAGTCCGTAGTGTTTTCTAATGGCATCCATGCAGAGGTCGTCCGTGAAGATGAGTCCTGTGTAGCCGAGCTGATCGCGCAGAAATTCGCCAATGAAAACTCTTGAGAGCGATGAGGGGTGCTCAGCATCCATGTCGGGTAAAGAGATGTGCGCGAGCATGACGGAGGGGAGCTCAGGCATGAGGCTGAGGAAGGGGATAGCACTGCTCTGAAGAAAGTGGTCTCTATCACCTTTTAGTACAGGGAGTTCAAAGTGGGGGTCGCTTTCGACCTCTCCCATGCCAGGGAAATGTTTCCCGCAGCTCCTGATCCCCATGCGCTGGTGCTCTCTGTTCCACACTCCTGCATAGCTGATGATATCGTCACATTCCCTCCCCCAGCAGCGCGAGGAGAGCGCATTATGATGGGGGGAACTGGCATCAAGAACAGGGGCGAAGTTCGTATTCACCCCCAGTGCCGCAAGCGTGAGGGCGTTCACATGCGCGGCTTCGGTAATGAGGGCATAGTCTCGCGCTTCCGCGAGTTGCTGCGCCGAGGGGAGCTCCAGCCCCAGTGCTGCGGTGCGCACGACACGTCCGCCTTCTTGGTCGATGGCGATGATGGGGAGATGGTCTCCCTTGTGCAGCGCGTGGAGCTCTTCACAGAGGGCGAGGCACTGTTCTCTGTTTTCTATATTCCTAGAGAAGAGGATGTAGCCTGCTGCTTGCAGGCGTGAAAAAAGCTCCCTCTCCTGGCCGCTGAGCCGCGTGGACTTGATGCCTACAATGAGAGGGAGCATAAGATGATCTATTGAGGTGATTTATTGATCCCCGAAGATGCTCTGACGAGTGTAGAGCGAGAAAACAGGGACTCCGAGGGCTTCGATGGCTTCGCGTCCGCCTTCTTCGCGGTCGACGAGCACGAGGGCTGCGAGTACCTTGCCGCCTTCGGCTTGGATAGCTTCGATGGCCTTGATGGTAGAGCCGCCCGTGGTGATGACATCATCGACGACGATGACATCCTGCCCAGCGGAGAAGTTACCCTCGATGCGCTTGCCGCGTCCGTGGTCTTTTGCTTCCTTGCGGACGGTAAATACATTCAGAGCCTTCTCTCCCTGCTGCGCGGACTGCATGCCGATGGCGAGCGAGATGGGGTCTGCGCCCATAGTCATACCACCGATGGCGGTGATGCTAGGGAACTGAGACAGGATCTGTTCGGTGACGAGATCCCAGCCACACTGACCGATGAGGCACGCGCCACGTCCATCGAGCGTCGTGACACGGCAGTCACAGTAGAGGTCGCTTTCCTTCCCCGAGGCGAGGATGAAGTGACCTGTCTTGATGGATTTATCGAGGAGGATGCTGAGCAATTCTTGTTGTGCCGTATTCATACGCGTGTATTTTAATTTTTTAATCCAGAAAAATCAATGAAATTTGTGGAATAGGAGCATTATATTCTTATTGATTTTATAATAAAAACTAGGCTAATCCCTAATGGGCACCTTGCGAAATTAGTCTGTATGCCACCCTAGAGGCGCATTATT
>CAYJJD010000029.1:0-34485 GCA_964370425.1 uncultured Akkermansia sp.
CAAAGCTCAATTTCCACTTTAGTTACTTGTCCAGTTTTCGGGGACCACTTCAATCTGCGGTTTTATCCTACTAGATATATAGTGATTGATTGTTCGTATTTCCTACTGTTTAAGATGGTTGTAAAAAAAGAAAATTGTTATTGCATGTTGTGAAAATTATGTTACTATACGCTCGTCAGTACAGATATAACAAAACAACACCCTATCTTCAGCCATGCGTTTATGTATTAATCTTCGACTTCGCGCCGCTCTCATAGCGGCAACTTCGCTCCTATTAAGCTATACTATCCCAGATGCGCAAGCAGTTGGGGTGAGTGAGAGCAAAACCGATTTGAGTAGCTCTACCATTGGTAGCACTGGCACAGGCGGCTATACCTTGGAGGAAATAGCATCTCTTAGCAATAATGGAGATCCTGTTATCACCAAGCTCGTCTACAACCCCGCTACAGGTCAGTATACCCCAGTGTACTACCGCGTTAATCTTGCTAATTTGGGCACTGGTACTGCGAATGATAAAACGTATAAATGGGTAGAAGAGAGTGGTGTATATAGCTTCAAACTATCTAGTCAAATCACTAGCGGCACGGTAGGAAGTGATTCTTACACTGTTTATTACGATCCTAGTGAGAATGAGAGATACACGTCATTAGTACAGGAAGCCGCTCTCGTAGCATCATTTGTCGGTCTCTCTGCTCCGCAAGTTGGTACGTATAGTCAAAAGAGTGGTGGTGCTATAAGCCTCGAAATAGATCCCTATAAGCCCCAAAAGGTGGGTGGAATCAAAGGAGACTTTATAGCTAATAGTGCTCTGGCTGGGAATGGAGGTGCCATTTATATCTTACAAGGACCATCGGGGACATACGTTACTCTAGGTCTAATAGAGGGGAATTTTATTTCTAATAAGGCAGCTTGGAATGGAGGGGCTATTAATATCGATGCTGACGTCGGAGATGTAAATGTCAAAGGGGACTTTATTCGCAATAGTGCTAACTATGGTGGTGCTATAATTATGGGGGGATTCGTTACTGGCGATTTTATCCAAAATTACGCTACAAAAAATGGCGGAGCCATATACTCAAACGATTATGATGAACTAAATATCTATGGTGATTTTTATTTCAACAGTGCCGATGGCAGCGGTGGTGCCATTGACGGTGGTTATAATGGCTCAATCAATGTTCATGGAGATCTCATAGGCAATAGAGCGAAAGTATCGGGAGGTGCTGTGTATATAGATGAATCTGATAAAATTGCCTTCATTGCTTTAGATCGCAATGTTAATATTACAGGGAATTTTGTAGGGGATTCCTATCTATCTACGGCGACGCGCGACTTTACGGCTTTCAAGATTGTGGGGGCACAGGCACACTTCAATGCCTATGGTACTAACAAGATTACTGTGAATGACGGTTTTTCAGGAGGCACTTACTATGGCAGGTCTGCGGAGATTCATATCAACTCGGGCAAGGAAGGCTCTGGTGGTTCTCAACTCACCAATATTAACAATGAAGGAAAGGCGTTTAACACTGTCGAGCTCAATAGTACGATTACAGATATAGGTAACATCATCGTGTATGGTGGTAAGCTCAAGCTGGGCGAGTTCGCAGGTACTACTCTGGCTAGTCCCGATGGTAGCGGTACTTTCACCGTAGATGCTACCCACGCGATGTTGGTAAACTCGGGTCTTACGATTAATGCGGATGCACACCTTGAGACTAATGCTTCTTACCTTGGGGAAGTGGGGAATAGTAATACTGTTACCAATAGCGGTGATATCGACTTTGTCGGTACGGGAGTTCTGAATACGACTATAGATGGCACGGGTGACATTGAAATCACAGAGAGTGCTTCTGTGACAGCTACGCTGGAGCGTTTCGGTACTAATACCTTAACGAATGAGGGTAGACTGGTTCTCACAGGGACAGAGACAGTGTCATCAAGCATTTTGGGGACAGGTATTATAGAAATCACCTCAACTGGCAATGTCAGCATTGTCAAATCAGCATACACGAGTGGTCACTCTTTTGAAAATGCAGGTACACTAAACTTATTTTCAGATACATGGGGGAATTCTATTTCTAATACAGGTACTATCATCATAGATGAAAATTCAGAAGTGATAACGAACGCTAGTTTGATCACGACAAC
Source organism: uncultured Akkermansia sp. (assembly GCA_964370425.1). Taxonomy (GTDB): domain Bacteria; phylum Verrucomicrobiota; class Verrucomicrobiia; order Verrucomicrobiales; family Akkermansiaceae; genus Akkermansia. Next base: position 2,149 of record CAYJJD010000029.1, read on the forward strand.
TGGTGCTGGCACGGGGCGCATAGATGGGACTCTTGAGTTCACAGGTGGTACTGTAGCCCACAGCTGGACAGGAGAAGGGACGCTTGTCGTAGGTACTGGGTCTTCAGTTAGTAGTAGTGCAAACTACCTAAAAATGGGTAGTACCCAAATAGATGGTGATATTCATTTAACAGGGGGGACTGTAAAAGTGGCGTTATCTGGCAATGGTAAGCTTATTATAGAGAAAGGTGTGACAGTTACCAGCAGCGCAGAGTACTTGAAAATGGGTAGTACTCAAATAGATGGTGATATTAATTTAACAGGAGGGACTGTAGAGGCTGTGTTATCTGGCAATGGTAAGCTTGTTATAGGAGAAGATGTGACAGTTAACAGCAGCGCGAACTACTTGAAAATGGATGATAGCCAAATAGATGGTGAGATTTATTTGACAGAGGGTACTCTAACAGGAAAATTATCAGGTAATGGTAAACTTTCAACCTCAGATGGCTTATTAATTACTGATGCGAGTAATATTAATTTAAAATCTTCTTTTATATCGTATCTTGAATTGACAGGTGGGACTCTTGAGCTCTATGAGGGGGCTACCGTTAGTGATTTTCTGATTGGAGGTCGACTTACTATTTCTGGTGATGTGATCTCGAAACAGACACTTAGTGGATTAGGTAGGCTTTACATCAACTCTGATGCGAGTTTAACTATAGATGCAGGTCTCTTATACATTGGACGTACTTCTGCAGCAGTTAGTAATGCAGGTACTATCGAATTGACTGGCGGTACACTCGCTCGTATGTTAGCATCTAGTGGTGATCTGCTTATAAGAAGCGGTAATGAGGTGAATTCCGATATTCGCTATCTTGCGTTAACGGGTTCAAGTCAAATAGATGGTACTCTCACTCTCACAGGTACGGGTAATTTGGCCGGCAGTTACACGGGCGATGGTACCTTAAGAATCGATACTGATGCTAATATCACAACCTCCGCTGACAAGCTCGTTATCGACGATATCAATGTAAATGGTATATTAACGCTGAATGGTGGTACGCTGAATGCTGCTCTAATGTCTGGACCATCATTCACAGGAGACGGTAAGTTGGTGATAGCTGCGGAGCAGACTGTGACTATGGAAAAGACGTCGTTTACAGCGCGTCCTCAAATAAATGTAGCTACAACTGAAGTCAACGGCACATTGGCACTAAGCGCCACTGATGTCTCTACGAATGATGATTTCACCATAAATGGCACGTTATCTATAGTCGGGTCGAGTACGATCGACGGTTCTATGCAGGGCGAAGGCTCGATTAATATCAGTGCTAGTACGCAACTCTCGATGGATGCGAATGCTATCGCTTCTTCTAAGGGTTTAACAATCAACAACTCAGGTACGCTAAAACTTAGGGGTACGGGGGAAATTGATAGAACAATAGGAGGCTCTGGTATAATCAGTCTTCTCTCTGGTGACGATCTTACGACTAGAGCAGATTTCTATGGTACAACGAACAGTATAGAAAGTAGTTACGGTATCCTGCGACTCACAACTGGTACCTTAACACACCTTATTTCAGGAAGCACTGATATTTATATTCACTCTGGAAACACAGTCACGACGTCGATTGATACGTTTAACTATAATACGGAAAATGACTTCTTCATAGAAGGAACACTGGCTCTCACTGGTACTGGTACTTTGTCAAAGATTCTTGATGATGATGTTTACTACGCCACTTTAGGTGCAGGTACAGTGCAAATCACAGAGGGAAGTGACATCACAGCAGATCTCTCCTACCTTAAGTCGAATATCGAGCTCGACGGCGATCTCACCATTACAAACCTAAAGGGCGAGAATAAGCTCATGGCCGCGTTGACGGGTACAGGTACCTTGACCGTGAATGAGGGGACGACGGAATTCTATACGACTGCCGATAATCTCCGTATGGATACTCTGTATAACGATGGCACTATTACCCTGTCAGGTGAGCTGACAGGGACGACTACAGCCGGTACATTAGATACGACTTTGCTAGGTAATGGAGAGGTGATCATTAAGAGTAAAACCACGATGAATGCTGATGTGCTCGATACGACGAACACCATCACGAACAATAGTACAATCGTCCTAACGGGAGGTACGCTTAATAAGAGTGTCGAAGGAGGAGGTGCTCTAGAGATTCTAAGCGGTGCTAGCGTTAGTATGGGGCGTCAGTATCTTGAAGATTATTATACAATAACAACTGATGGTACTCTTCTCATTACGGGAGGTGGAACTATAGCTAAGGATATATCAGGTGAGGGATACGTCACAATAAACGCTCCTACTACATTGAGCAGCACCATCACATCAGGTTTCGGCGCCATTATCGACGAGACGAACTCAGGTAGCTTGCATGTGACATCCTCAGGAAGCATTCTCGGCATCGGTAGTTATGCGCTGAATCTTACAGGCGATATTAGCCTAGCTGACCGTTTCATCACATGGGATGATGAAGCAGGAATGCTCGATAGAGAGTCACTTCAGGCTAGTTTCCACCTCACTTACAATGGGCAATACAACCCCTTTGTAAATATCACACAGGATGGAAACTCATACAGTCTGTCTGTATATGAGGTCGGAGCATATGATCCTCTATCAGGCTATTACCTGGAGGCCAAGGCTGATGGTGTAAGTGGAAACGCATTCGTCCTGAGTGATTATAAATATGGATCTGCCGCTGATGCTGAGTCTTATGTGAAGTTTAGAGGTACTGTGGGTGATGATTACAGCCAAGAGGCTGATCCTTCGCTTAAATCACGTGCTGCTAGCTACGTCTGGAAGACAGATGCCGAAGGTAATGTCTACCTAGATGAGCTTAGCACGCACTCTGCTGGAGCTGATGTTTACGCATACTCGCGGAATAACGAAGAAGTGGCTTTCTGGAAATTGGATCCACCGGATTGGGATGAGAATCCGAACCCTGAGTTTAATCGGAGCTTTATAGGCTTCAAAGATGGAGATTTACAAGCCTTCTATTTCGTTAGTGAGTGGAGAACGGTAAAGCAGATCGATGGTGACTTTATTGATAACTCTCATTCTAAATATAGTTTATATTCACCGGCTTATGGTGGTGCGATGCACCTGGCCAGAAATGTGACGGTAACAAAGGTTAATAGTAACTTTGTAGGTAATCGTGCGCACCATACCGATAGTACTACTACGGGTGGATTTGATACACGCGGTGGCGCTATCTACGCTCATAGTTCTAACATAGGGGATATCGTAGGTAACTTCATCGGCAATGCTGCGTACTCCTATTCACAACATGAGACAGGTACAGTATTGACAACCTCTCATAAAGCCGAAGGCGGTGCGATCTTTCTTGATGAAGATGCCTCGATAGGCTCAATAACGGGTGACTTCGTCGGAAACTATGCAGTTTCGCGAAACGACAATTATAGATACGAGTATTATAAAGCGTCTGGTGGAGCTTTAAGACTTCAAGTCGGCGCGACTATAGATAGTATAGAAGGCAACTTCACACAGAACTATAGCTCGGCAGGGCACTTTGTCACTGGTGGTGCTATTTCTCTTATCAGTAAAGCTAATATTAAAAACATCACAGGTAATTTCTATGGAAACTATGCTACGACGCAGGTTCCTGGATCCGAGAGTATTCTTCCAGGTGGTGAGTACGAGGTAAAATGGGCGAAAGGTGGTGCCATATCAATGGAGGACGGCCATATTAGTAATATCGAAGGTGATTTCGAAATGAATAAGGCTATATCTTCACAAGACTCACAAGGCGGTGCTATCCATATCGAGGATCTGAAAGGTGAACAGCGAGATATTACAATCCTCGGTGACTTTAAAGGAAATGCTTCCATAGCTGATGAATATGCATACGGCGGTGCGATGTTCTACCATGATTACCTCATAAGAAGTATATCCTACGACGCAACTGTAGATGACTACATGGATCTTCAATACAAAGCTGGCTTAGTAGAAATAACAGGTGATTTTATTGGGAATTATGCCTCAGGTAAAGATAACGCATATGGTGGTGCTATTTATAACCATGGCGGAGAGATCAGTATCCTAGCTGAGGAAAAGGATAGCTCAGTACTCTTTGAAGGGAACTACACGACACTAGATGGTGGTGTGACAAAGGAGTATAATGCTATACATAATACAGCACGTAACAACGAATACGTCGATGCTGCTCCTGCTGTTGTAAACTTCGAAGCAACAGGGGACAATGTTATCGTTGTCAACGATAGCATCAACGGTTTTAGCACTGAAAAAGCCTCAAATTTACACTTGCGAAACTGGCAGGTTCTCAATATTAATCTGAAAGCGAATGCAGCTGGAGCGACGGGTGATTACTCACGAGTCGAGTTTAACAACCATGTCTCAGACCAGACGGTCAACGTGTACGGCGGAGAGCTGCGACTGGGGAATGATGGAAGAACTCGTTCTACGACACCTAGCTCCATGCTCCAGCGAGTCAATCTGACAGTATTTAATACGGCTAAAGTCGAGGCTGAGAAAGCAGACTCGCTCGGCAATGGGGATAACAACATCCTCGTCACGGAAGAAGGCTATCTGAATATGCACGCGGGAACACTACGTAATGATGTCACCGCTGATATGGAAGGGATTATTCACATCCAAGAAGGTGTTACCATAGATAGTATCCTGACAATTGAGGATGGAGCGACTGTTAGAGGTACAGCGGGTGTAGACTCTCGCTTAGAGTATGTAACCCTCGGTGTGAACTCAGAGGTTAATGGTCAGGCTATCGCCATGGAGCATGGAACGATCGAGTTAACAACGACAGGCGCAATCGCTCAAACCACGGTAGAGGATTATACCGTGAACTATATCACTGTGGCAGCGAAGGCAGATATCTATGAGATCAAAGGAAGCTTGACGTTGAATATTAACACGATTAATGAAGAAATCACGCTCAAAGAGTTCATCAATGGTCTGTATGGGAAAGGCGTCTTGCTGAATGACTATGAAGGTATTTCCGTTGACGTGCTTGCCGCGGATCTTAATATTGAAGAATCTGTATATATCAATATCAATGGTACAAACATCGCTGTGACCTCCGTTCAGAATCTCAATGAAGGCATCCTCTTCGTGCTGACACCTGAGCCTAGTACTGCCACCCTGAGCCTATTGGCTCTGACAGCACTACTCGCGCGCAGACGTCGCACACGAGTGTGAGACCTGCTCATAGAGAGCTTAGAAAAGAATGAAAAGAGCAGCCTCTCGTGTATTACGAGAGAGGCTGCTCTTTTTTAACTGATAGAAAGCAAAATTTCGCAAAAATCAGGAATGATGAAATATGAAATAGTAAAATAATATTCACAACGCCTTTCCAATATGTTATCATCCGCGCGCATGAAAGCACAGCCACCATCGAATAAGACCGCCATCTTGCTCCTCCACTGCCCCGATAAGCAAGGAATACTCGCGACCGTGACCACCTTTATCAATGATAACGGGGGAAACATCATCTACCTCGCGCAGCACGCCGATCGTATGGAAAAGGTTTTCTTCATGCGCGTAGAATGGGATCTGAAAGACTTCATCATTCCCGATGAGAAGATAGCTGACACCTTCGACATGCTCTTTGGGAAGAAGTACGACATGCACGTCGAGCTTTATTTTAACAACAAGAGCCCCCGCATGGCCTTATTTGTCTCGAAGATGCCCCACTGCCTCTTCGATATACTAGGCCGCTACACCGCAGGGGAGTGGAATGTAGAAATCCCCCTCATCATCAGTAATCACGAAGACATGCGCTCCATCTCTGAGAAGTTCGACATCCCCTACCATGTCTTCCCCATTACAAAGGAAACAAAAAAAGAGCAAGAGCAAGCCACCCTTGACCTCCTCGCTGAGCATCAGATCGACTTCGTCGTCCTCGCACGCTACATGCAGATACTTTCCCCTGAGTTCATCTCGCGCTATGAGCATCAGATTATTAACATCCATCACTCCTTCCTCCCCGCATTCGTTGGAGCGAAGCCCTACCATGCCGCCTTCGATCGCGGCGTGAAGCTCATCGGGGCGACCAGCCACTACGTCACAAACGAACTCGACGCAGGTCCTATCATCGAGCAAGATATCACTCGCGTCTCTCACCGTGACTCCGTGCAGACACTCGTGAACAAAGGGCGCGACATAGAGAAAATAGTCCTCTCCCACGCCGTCGATAAGCACATCGCGCACAAGATACTCGTCTACGGGAATAAGACTGTGATATTCAACTAATCATTGAAACGCAACTGTCATGCTGCGTAAAATATCATTGGCATCTCCCTCCAGAAACGCTATAATCAGTCATGAATTCCTTTTCATCCTACCTCTGCGCCAGCAGCGCAGCCCTGATCGCACTGACCGCGCCAGCCTTCGCAGAACAGGGGCTGGACAAAGCTGAAGCCGCGAAACTCACCGCATCCCTCATCGCCGAACGCCAGAAAGCCTCTCTCGCCAAGTGGGAGAAAGAATGGAATGACAAGGCACTGAAGCATGGTGACTACACCATGAAGTTTACCTACAACACCGTCGGGAACAAGCCCGCCGATGGTCGTGCCCTCTACATCGCCATGCACGGCGGAGGCGGTGCTCCATCGTACGTGAATGACCAGCAATGGGAAAATCACAAGAATCTCTACACCCCGAAAGAAGGTATCTACTTCGTCCCCCGCGCCCCGACAGACACATGGAACATGTGGCATCAGGGCTACATGGACCCCTTCATCGAAAAAATCATCGAACTCGCCGTCATTAAAGAAGGCGTGAACCCGAACAAAGTTTACATCATGGGCTATTCCGCTGGTGGTGACGGCACCTACCAGCTCGCACCACGTCTCGCTGACCTCTGGGGCGCAGCAGCCATGAGCGCAGGACACCCCGGAGATGCACAGATAGAAAACCTCTATAACCTGCCCTTCGGACTCTACATGGGAGCAAAGGACGCACCCTACAAGCGCAATATTATCGCCGCAGAATGGAAAGAAAAGCTCGCTGCCCTCGCGAAGGCGAATAAGGGGGCTTACATCAATGACGTGCGCATCTTCCAGAACCGCGGTCACTGGATGAACCTCGACGATGCTATCGCCATGGAATGGATGCCTCAGTACAAGCGTAACCCCATTCCTCAGAAAATAGTCTGGCTACAGGACGATGTCCTCCGCGAACGCTTCTACTGGCTCCAGGTCCCCCTCGGCACAGCTAAGCAGAATGATAAGATAGTCATAAGCTACAAGAAGAACACGATCAGTATCGAAGAAACGAACGTAGCCGACTTCACCATCTGTCTGAACGATGCGATGCTCAACCTCGATAAGCCTGTTACCGTCCTCCTTGAGGGCAAGCAGATCTACAACGCCCTCGTTCCCCGCACGAAGGAAAACATCGAATCCGATGTCGATGCCCTTCGTGACCACGACCTTATCTTCCCAGCTAAGCTACGTGTACAGGGCGAGAAGGTAACTGCCGTACAGGACTGATAGCAGAAGAGCTCTCATGCCGAATTCTTAGCCATAGCAGCTAAATAATCCCCGCTAGCGCGATTCGCCGCAAGCGGGGATTTTTTTAGTACAGGGAACCTCTCAAAAAGGCGTGCTGTTTCACTCATTTTCGAAACTAGCATTCTTCTCGGATAAACAGATAGAATAACTTATTCACTTTTCATTTTGGTAGATCTATGATGATGATTCATTCAACAAAATGAATCATATGTCTAATCCTACATTCACTACATTCCGTGCCGAAAAGCAAGACGCCGTACTCACTGTAACATTTGATCACCCACCTGTGAACATTCAGGACATCGCCATGCTTGATGATCTGAGTGTTCTCATAGAACACTTGCGTGCTCATCGTGAGATAAAAGTCGTCGTCTTCCAATCTGCGAATCCCGATTTCTTCGTCGCACATGCTGATGTGAACTTCCTTAAAGATATGTCCACCGCAGCCATATCACGTGAAGAAGTCGATCTACTCTATCTCCAGAAAGTGCTACAAAACATCAGTACCTTACCGCAGGCTACTATAGCAAAGATAGAAGGCTATGCGCGTGGCGGTGGTCATGAGTTCGCCCAAGCCTGCGATATGAGATTTGCGGCACGAGGAAAAGCCGTATTCATGCAAATGGAGGTAGGTATGGGCATTCTACCCTGTGGGGGCGGCGCATCGCGTATGGCAAGACAGGCTGGACTGGGGCGTGCTCTGGAAATTATCCTCAGTGCTCGTGATTTCAGTGCTGATGAGGCAGAACTCTATGGTACGATTAATAAGGCTCTTGATCCCGCTGAGATCTCTGACTATGTACATCATTTAGCTCATCGCATAGCACAGTTCCCCTCAGCATCCATAGAAGCATGCAAAAGAACCGTGCAGGCGTCCATTGATCTCGATATTCAGTCCGCTCTGCGAGAAGAAGCCTATCAGCTCTATCAGGCCACGAGTCAGACTCCTGCGATCAAGCGATTCACCATGGCTGATGAGACAGGCTTCCAGTTCGATCTCGAGAATCAGAGATTATTCGAATCGAAATTGATCGATTTGCAGCAGGTCGAATAAGAGAGGACGGTTAATTTTTTCACATTTTACAGCCTCCGAGTTCTGGTTAGACTTGGTGGCTGTATGACGATGGCGAGATGTAAATCGAAACAAAGTCTTGACATAATTCGATAATTTGGTATAAATCGCATATGCACAACTCTATGATAATACGCCGTTTTCTCCTCGGTTTAACTCTCTTTTGCGCGTCAAAAACCGCCTCCGCAGCCGACCATGTAATCGAGACAGATTACTTCGTTTTCACAATGGAAGGTATAGATTCTTGGGGAACGGTAGGCTATAATGATGCGACCGCAGATGATGTCATCGCTCAAACGACAGAAGTTTTGGACTATTGGGGGAGCTTATTGGGGGTCGCTCATTTGCCGCAAAATGATGCTCAGAAAGTGACTGTTTCCTTTAATTTTGAAAAAATGGTCATCGACGGCACAAGTTTTCCTGATAGAAATGTGATAGGTAATTCCAGCCCCGAAGTAATTGTCAACGCTACTTTGTCCGACCTCTATCCCTTCACCGCTGTCACAGGGAATAGTTATAATACAGTATCAGCCGCAGAGGCAAAACTCCTCCACCAAGACGAGGTAACTAAGTTTGGAAGTGATGCGACTCCCGATATAAACATCACCTTTAATAGTAATTTTAACTTCTTTTTCGGCACGGAGTCAGAACTGAATGCGGCTAGCATAGCTGGCGCGACTGTCGTGGATTTTAACACCATCCTTCTTCATGAAATGGCACATGGTTTAGGGATCTTTTCCACGATGATCTACAGTAAGCAGCTGACGGACGGCAGTATCGTCTGGGAGAAGAATGTGCTGCGATACTCCAGTACAGGATTACCTGTTTATGATGAAGAGGGGAATGAAGTCTTCGCCATAACGCAGTGGGATGCGATGATGAATATAGATCCTAATAGTTTTATGCCCGGTGAGGATATCACGCTGGGGGAAGGGCTAGATCTCGATGTGTACAATCCCATCGTATGGGAGACTGGCTCAAGCATGAGCCATATCACTGAGGGATCTGATCAAGATGCTGTGATGAACAAGAGCGTACCGAATGGGGTCGCCTATCGTGAGTTCTCGCAAAAAGAGCTCGCTCTCTATGGGCAGATGGGCTGGAGTTTCACATCACAGTCGATTCCAGAGCCTGGTACGACAACCCTGAGCCTACTCGCTCTTACGGGGCTGCTGCTGCGCCGACGTCGCGCAGCAGCCTAGAGTTCTGCATCTTTACTCTGATCAAATTGTGGTAGTTAGCAGCTCTTAGACAGTATATAAAAAATGCGGTGTCACTCATAAGAGTGACACCGCTTAGAAACTCACCGCGAAAGGCGAAGCTTTTTTTACTTCACGCGATAGTACTGATAGTGAACGCGCTCGTCGATAGCAAGTGCTTCACGTACGGTACGGATAACGGATGGTTCTGCGTCAAAGGAGAACTGCATGTATTGACCATGGGTCATGTGTTGTGATTCATAGGCGAATTCACGACGACCGAGGTTTTCAGTGCCAGTGACTGTTGCGCCAGCTTCCTGAAGTTTAGCTGACATTTCAGCTGTAAGTTCTTCGAGGGTGGCTGAGCCTTTCATATTCAGAACGATTAATGCTTCGTACTTTCTCATAATCTTTTTAAGTCTTTTTTTTCGCAGAACGCGGTCACCTATGATGCACTTATTTGTAAGTGAAAGCAAGTCTAAAGTGATATTTCTTGCTATTTTTTTCGAATAAAGGGAAAATCTCTCTTATCATTTAGATGAGTTTTAGGCGGACGAGGTCTTGGGTGTCGATGAGCCCGACAGGCTTCATAGCAGAGTCAAGAACGACGAGGTCATCAATTCTCTGGTCGCGAAGTGCTTTTACTGCCTTGATAGCGAGTTCGTCAGCTTCGACGTAGACAGGGTGTACCGTCATGAACTCAGCCACTGGCATGCTGCCGCATGACGCGTCCGCTTGGTAAGCGCGCGCAAAATCACCGTGGGTGAAGATACCGGCCAGTGATTCATCCTCTTTTACAAGTACACAGGCACCGACGCGGGCGGATGACATGGCGATGATACAGTCAGATACGGTAGAGTTCGCTGATAAGCAGGCGAAATCCGTACGCATGATGTCACGAATGCGAGTGAGTAGGGCGCGTCCCAGTGATCCACCAGGGTGGCTGCGTGCGAACTCTTCCTTTGTGAATCCGCGTGCTTCGAGTAGTGCCATCGCGAGCGCGTCTCCCATGACGAGCATGGCGGTGGAGGAGGAGGTGGGGGCGAGATTCAGCGGGCAAGCTTCGCGCTCGACAGCTGTGTCGAGGGCTATGTCCGCATGCTGTGCGAGCGTCGAGCCCATCTTCCCTGTCATCCCGATGATGGTGATGTCATAGGACTTCAAGAAGGGGAGTAGGGTGAGGAGCTCAGAGGTCTCACCCGAGAAGGACATGGCGATACAGGCATCGCCGTCTTGGACGATACCGAGATCGCCGTGGAGTGCATTCATGGAATCCAGCACGATCGTCGGTGCACCAGTGGAGGTGAGGGTAGCGGCTATCTTGTCACCGACGAGTCCGCTCTTGCCCACACCGACGATGATGATTTTATGCCCGCCGTCTATGGCTGTCTGCATCGCGTCGACTGCCTTGACAAAGGAATCGTCGAGACGGTTAGCGATGTGGTTTAGTGCTTCGATTTCGTCAAGGAATACTTGCTTTCCGCGAATAGTATGGTCTGTCATATGGGGGAATGAATTAAATTGATGGGCGAGATTTTACCATAGAGATGCGCCATCAGCAATGGCAATTATTGTCCTATAACTGATAAAATCTCATTCATATAAAAAAATGGTGAAGAGATCTCTAAGAAGTCACTCAGAGATCGAAGCTGATGACTGTCGTATTATCAGCATGTTCTTCATTCAGATCACGGCAGGCATCGACGATACTAGGTGCGAGGCTGCTGTCACGCTGATTCAGCATGCTTGAGATATGAGGGGGAAGGTAGCGCTGATGTAGGAGATCTTCTATACCATCTGATGAGAGAATGACGCGATCACCAGGTAGAAGAGCGTAGGCTGCCGTCGGGCAGTCGATGAGGGCTATGGGTTCACCCATGAGGGCAGAGCGCAGCATATGCCCACAGCGCAATGCGTCCTTACGCTGCGTAGCGCAGCAGTCGAGTGGATTCGTGAAGTAGGCGCGCATGGAGTGATCCTGATTCAGTCGGATCAGCTGACTATGCCGCCAGAGGAAAAGAGGGGAGTCGCCGACGCTGATCCACCAGAGGGCGTGGGGGGCGAGGAAGACAGCAAGGAGGGTGCAGCCGCCTTTGTCTTCTTTTCCTTCGAAGAGCTCGCGCACGGCTTCATTCGCATGATCTAGCGAATTATGCAGTGCAGGCGTGATGTCGGAGATCTGGCTGATCTGGAAGTTTTTGCGGAAGCTTTCCATCGCGACTCGCGAAGCATCAGCACCTTCGCTGTGACCACCCATGCCGTCACAGATAATAGCGAGACTCCCCTGCTCGAAATGCTTAACTCCATAAGCATCCTGCTGGTCTTCACGTTTTCCTATCCACTGTGCTACATGCGCGTCCATAAGACCTACATACTAGCAAAAAAAACACCCCAACTCAAGCCATAAGCTCAGGTTGGGGTGTTTTTTATGTGAATAACTCGAATTAGTTTTTAGCGTCTTGGCTAGAGTCAGTCTGAGGGAGGCTCTTGAGCTGAGGGAAGAGGATGACGTCGCGGATGGAGTTCGCGCCGGTGAGGAGGATGCAGAGGCGGTCGATACCTATGCCTATGCCACCAGCACTGGGCATGCCAGACTCGAGGGTTTCGACGAAGTCGACGTCTATCTTCTGCGTTTCTTCACCAGACTGATTCTGGAAGCTAATGAGCTGCTCAACTGGATCGTTCTGCTCGGAGTAACCAGGGCAAAGCTCCTGACCATTCATGACGAGTTCGAATACGTCAACGACGGACGGATCTTCTGGGTTACTCTTCGCGAGAGGGACGAGTCCGCGTGCCACGTGGGTGACGAAGAGGGGATTCGCCTGTTGTTCTTCGACGAGCTTTTCGTACACTTCCTGCGTGACTGCCGTATCATCAGCGTCAGCGGCGACAGAGACTCCTAGGTCCTGTGCGCGGGCGCGGCGCTGCTCATCACTGATGTCGTACCAGTCAGCTCCCGCTGCTTCGCAGACGAGCTCACGATAGCTAGCACGGCGCCATGGGCGGGTGAGGTCGACAGTCCAGCGGATATTGCCTTCTTCGTCATACTGGTCGAACTGGAGCTTGCCGAATACCTTCATGGCGACACCTGTGATGAGTTCTTCCATCATGGTCGCCATGGTTTCGAAGTCGCCACCTGCTTCGTAGATTTCTAAGACCGTGAACTCAGGGTTGTGACGGCGAGAGAGACCTTCGTTGCGGAAGTTGCGGTTGAGTTCAAAAATCTTTGTGAAGCCGCCGACGAGTAGGCGCTTGAGGAAAAGCTCAGGCGCGATGCGTAGGGTGACGGGCTTCTTCAGCGCGTTGAAATAGGATTCAAAGGGTTTAGCCGCGGCACCGCCTGCGATGTCTTGGAGCATGGGCGTTTCTACTTCGAGGAAGCCACGTTCAGCGAGTTCGCGACGGAGCTCCTGAATAATGAGAGAACGCTGTACGAAGCGCGTCGCGCTGTCGGTGTTGCTCATGAGATCGAGGTGACGCTTGCGGTAGCGTAGGTCTGGATCACTGATGCCGTGGAACTTGTCTGGCATAGGACGCAGCGCCTTTGATAAGACCTTAAAGTCTGCGACGCGTACAGAGGATTCCCCAGTGCGTGTGATAAAGCACTCGCCCTCGATGCCGACCCAGTCGCCGCGCTCAAGCAGCTTCCAGAGTGACCATTGCTCAGGCGTGCAGCTCTTCTTCGTGAGCATACACTGCACACCGCCGCGCACATCGGACACGACGAAGAACTGAGTATTGCCCATATCACGCAGGGCGCTGATACGTCCGAGGAATTTAACCTGTTTACCCTCTTCGAAGTTGCTGATGATTTGCTCAGGAGAGCTATCAATATCGTAGCGACCACCGTAAGGATTCACCCCAAGAGCGCGGATCTTTTCCACCTTCTCGCGGCGTACGGCAATCAAGTCTTCTTCAGATGAACCTGGTGCTTGTTGATTGGACGTATGTTCTGACATAGAGGGGCATTATAATGACTTTTATAGGAAATACCAGACTAAATTCACGCGAAAAATTAAAAAAACAATTACAAAAATGCAGATTGAGGCGTTCTGTAACGCTCATTTTTTGCAAGAAAAAATCCCTGAGTAGCGGACTACTCAGGGATATGCAAATTGAGGTATTAAAGCGATGCTTGGGTGTCTTTTAACGCACGGCGGGCGCGGACACCTGCTGCGAGGATGTCGAAGATTTCCAGAGTTCCTTCCCAGTCTATGCAAGCATCTGTGATGCTGACACCGTACTGGAGGGGTTCACCAGGTGTACACTTCTGGTTGCCACAGCCGATGTTACTCTCGACCATGACAGAGCCTATGAACTCATCACCAGCAGCGAGCTGCTCGGCGACGCTCTTCGCGACGAGGGTTTGCTCTTCCCAGCGTTTGTTGCTGTTGCCATGTGAGCAGTCTATCATGATGCGATTCGTGATACCTGCCTTCTGCTGGAGATCCCATGCGTCCTTCACGAACTCTGCGCCATAGTTCGGACCCTGTGTGGAGCCTCGAAGAATGGTGTGGCAGCACTCGTTACCTTCGGTAGAGACGATGGCAGAGACGCCCTGCTTCGTTACAGAGAGGAAGCTATGAGGGCTCTGAGCTGAGACGATTCCGTCTACGGCTATCTGTACGCTTCCCGTTGTGCCGTTCTTGAAGCCTATAGGCATGGACATGCCGCTGGCGAGTTCACGATGTACCTGACTCTCTGTTGTACGTGCGCCGATAGCACCCCATGAGATGAGGTCGGAGACGTACTGAGGGGTGATAACATCGAGGAATTCAGTCGCTGCGGGGATCTTCATTTCTCCGAGTCGGAGGAGGAGACCACGCGCCATACGAAGCCCTGAGTTGATATTAAAGCTATTGTCCATGAATGGGTCATTGATAAGACCCTTCCAGCCTACGGTCGTGCGTGGCTTTTCAAAGTAGACGCGCATGATGATGAGCAGGTCGTCACTATACTCTTCGCGGGCGAGGAGGAGACGCTGCGCATAATCTATGGCTGCTACTGTGTCGTGAATGGAACAAGGTCCTACCATGACCGCTAGGCGGTCATCTTCATGCTTGATGATGCGTCGCAGATCTTCTCGCGTGTCATAGACCACCTTGGAGACTTCCTGACTAGCAGGAAAGTCTTCCATGAGGATGGCAGGCGAGATGAGTGCCCGTATGTCTTTAATGCGGACGTCGTCCGTGATAAAGTTCTTCATTATTTACTTATCGTTTTCCATGAGTACACGTTGTCCTCGATGGAGTCTTTGTAATCGGCTGCTGCGTCAGCGGCTGCCGCGTTGTTTTTGCGGGCTCCACGTGCAGGACGTGATCCGCGGTTGTTAGCAGGCTTTCTGCTAGCAATTTGTGGTTTACCCTCTTCGTCTGGACCGAGAGAGTAGACGAGGCACTGCTTTCCGGAGAAGTCACCAGTGAAAGGATCGATAGCACCCTTGTTGTTCTCCATGTTCAGAGAAAGCACCACGCCGTAAGGGGAACCCCATGGGTCGAAGAGACCGAGTTCGCCAGATGTGTTTTCAAAGAGACCATCGGAGGGGCTGTCCTGTAGATCGGATGGGAGATACTGATTACGCTCAGAGTTGATGCGGTCATCGCCCTTTTCACGATTCGTGAGAATCGCGAGGAAGTCGCCGTCGTTTCCACCATCCATCGTCATGACGTATTCGTCATCTTCGTTTGGCTCTAAAATGATATCATTGATAGGAAGCATGCCGTTGTAGTCGTCGCCAAAACGCTTCACTGCTTGGACAATATCAGCACCCTGCTTGCGAGCGGTGGAGACGCGTGCCTTGTCTACTGCACTCATGATGGCGGGATAGCCAATAGCTGCCAACGTGCCAAGGATGGCGATAACGATAATAAGCTCAATGAGCGTGAAACCTTTTCTTGTGAGATGGAGAGTTGAGTATTTCATTACGCGATCATATTAGCACAGCTATCTAGAATCAGGCAAGTATGAAATGCGGAACTGGGTAAAGAATATGACTGAATGACAGAAAATACTCTCATATCCGTGCATAGTCCCGAGTTTTGGCGTTCACACCATGGGTGCAATCGTTTGTGGTAGACGCACCGACTACCTATTTTGATTGTATGAATTTCTACTTTGAAATTGATACAAAAAGTCAAGTAAGGAGGTATAGAGATCATGCCCCCTTCTACTAGCCCTTAGCCCATCACGCTCAATTGTTATCCGTAATACAAAATAACATATCAAAAATCAGAATCAAAGCCCCAGCGAAGGCAGGAAAGCACCTTTTCGACTGATAATCAGACAGTATGAACGAATCGCCCCCCTAGTACAGACAGCCACACGACAGCCCCTAGCAGCTGTAGCAGCATGCCGAAAGCACACCCCGCCATCGGAAAATAACTTTACAAGCACCGCCTCTTACTCTATCATATACAAACAGAAACAGCACAGAGATAGACTAATGGCAAGACAGAAAGCAGCATCCAGCAGTAAGAAAAAAGAAAGCGACAGTGCTCAGCTGGGCTTTGAGAAGCAGATATGGCGCGCCGCAGACAAGATGCGCGGGAATCTGGACGCCTCCGAGTACAAGCAAGTCATCCTCGGACTCATCTTTCTAAAATACATCTCTGACAGATTCGAAGCACGCCGAGCCCAGATAGAGAGCGAGTTCACCAGCCGCGAAGACTGCGAAGACTTCCTCGATGACCCCGATGAATACATCGCCGAGGGCGTCTTCTACGTCCCCCCCAGCGCGCGCTGGTCAGCGATAGAAGCAGCCGCCCCCACGGGAGAAATAGGCCGCACCATTGATGCAGCCATGCAGGAGCTGGAGAAGAACAATAAAAGACTCAAAGGCATACTGCCAAAGAACTTCGCACGCCCTGAGCTCGACCAGCGTCGCTTAGGCGAAGTCGTCATACTCTTTAGTAACATCGAAATGCACGGTCAAGACAGCGGAAAGGACATCCTCGGTCGCGTGTATGAGTACTGCCTCCAGAAGTTTGCCGAAGCCGAGGGGAAGAACGCGGGCGAGTTCTACACGCCCTCCTGCGTCGTGCGCACACTTGTCGAGATACTACAGCCCTACAAAGGCCGAGTGTACGACCCCTGCTGCGGCAGCGGCGGCATGTTTGTACAGTCGGCGAAGTTCATCGAAGAGCACCGCTACCAGCTCGACGACATCTCCGTCTACGGGCAGGACGCGAACCCCACGACGCGAAAGCTCGCCCTCATGAACCTAGCCATACACGGCATCTATGCGAACCTAGGTCCACACCACGCCGACACCTTCTACCATGACGCGCATCTGAACCTGAAGGCCGACTTCATCCTCGCGAACCCACCCTTTAACCTCAGCGACTGGGGCTCATCCCGCCTCGCAGACGACGTGAGGTGGAAGTACGGACTCCCCCCCGAGGGGAATGCGAACTTCGCATGGATTCAGCACATCATCCACCACCTAGCCCCCACAGGCAGAGCAGGTGTCGTGCTGGCGAACGGCTCACTCTCCAGCCAGAGCGGAGGCGAGGGTGAGATACGCAAGCGCCTCGTCGAGGCTGATCTCGTCGAGTGCATCGTCGCCATGCCCCCACAGCTCTTCTACAGCACACAGATACCAGTGTGTATCTGGTTCTTTAATAGGAACAAGACCGCCGACATGAAGGGAAAAACCCTCTTCATCGACGCACGAGAAATGGGCGAGATGGAAACCCGCAAGCTCCGCGTCCTGACGAAGGAAGACATAGAAAAAATCGCCGCCCCTATGCAGAATTTCCACGCGGATAATCCCCACCCCTTTGAACCCGAGAAAGGTTTCTCTGCACTGGTGACTGTGGAAGACATAGCAAGGCAAGATTACATCCTTACCCCAGGGCGTTATGTCGGCATCGTCGAGCAAGAAGTGGATAGCGAACCCTTCGAAGAGAAGATGACCAGACTGACAGGAGAATTAAAGGAGCTCTTCGCGGAGTCACATCGCTTAGAGGCTGAGATTAAGAAACAACTAGGAGGGATAGGGTTTCAGATATGATGGAGAGAAAGAAAGCTACTGGAACTTTTATGACATATCCAACTTAAGCCAGTGACGCCTAAAAACAGAAACGCTTACTGTAAATATTTTAAATCATGAACTACCAAAGAATCACACACCTACTTGCACTTCTGCTACTTTTCTTGTTCTGCGAAGTTAGCCATGGGGTAGATAGCCCCCCCCTAGCCTCAGAAAAGATTATTGCAGAGTTAAAGTCTGAGAATTCTAAGTTGGCTCAGAGAGTTAATGAAATGCAACGTCAACTTGAAGATGTCACGTCTGCGCAAGCGAAACAAAACACAACAATTAATGCGCTGGATCGATTTTACGTCAAAAATGGTGATGCTTATAGAGACATTCGCGAGCAGATTTTACACAGTAATTCAGAAATGCTAAGCAATGTTCGCCACGACAATGATAAAGCCATTTCTGAAATAGACTCAGATAATACAAAAACTATAATTTGGATTACTACAGCAATAGGATTTATTGGACTTCTTTTTGGTGTTGGTTTACCGATATTTTTAACACGTCAAGGAGAAAGACAGCTAGAAGAAAACTCAAAAAACTTAACAAAGAATCATGAAAACAACTTAGAAATAAAAGAAAAAATCTGGAAAAAAGAACTAGAAGATATAAAAACAGAAGCTCTAGCACAATTGGAGGCAAATTCGAATAATTATATAGAAGCTATGAAGAAAGTAGAGCAAGAAATTAATTTACTCAAGAACCAGATAACAGAACTGAAGAATAATGCTGAAAACTCGGCTGAAGAGGCTAAAAAGTCGGAACTTAAAGCATATTTTTCAAAGGAAATAGCTGCAATAATCAAAGAGAAAGACAATCAAAGACAAATTGAGTTATGTTACAAGTTAATTGAATATCATAACGAGAATAAAAGACACCTCGCCGGAAGCGTCGTATCCTCCACACTAAAAGCAATTTATAAAATTCAAGCACATGCTCTATATAGTGCAAACAGATTAAAAGAGGCACTAAAAACTACAGAAATAGCACTAAATCAAACCCCTAACGACTACATCTTACTACGTTTACAAGGAGAGATATTAACAGCCCTAAAAGAATTTGAAAAAGCAGAAAATAAGCTGAAAGAATCCGAAACCTTACATAAGGACCACCCAAGACTTTATAAGGCTTTTGCAGACTTGTATACGAAAATGGCGAGAGATTCCCAATATGAATCAAAAAAACGTACATATGAAGAATTAGCGATGGAGAATCAAAATAAGATGAAAGAACTCAACGATAGACAGAATGATTCAAAATAAGCATATGCATTAGAGAGGAATACGATAAATTATTCTCATAAAGATCTGCTTTTAGAGTTGATGAAAATTTAAAAATCGCAAATTAAACAATATTATATTAAGAATATGCCCTGGAAGACAATAAAGCTTAGAGAAATTTGCACTAACATTTACAGTGGAGGAACACCAAGAACATCAATTAAGAAGTACTACGAGGAAGGTGCGATTCCGTGGTTAAATACTAAAGAGATTAATTTCTGCCGAATTCATTACACTAAACAGAAAATTACTAAAGCTGGTCTTGATAATTCCTCCGCTAAATGGGTTCCTGCTAACGCTATAATAATAGCAATGTATGGGGCTACTGCAGGTAAGGTTGCAATAAGTAAAATCCCATTGACAACAAATCAAGCATGCTGTAACTTGATTGTAGATGGTGGTATTGCGGATTATTCTTTTGTATATTACTCTATTGTATTTCGTTATGGGATATTAGCAGGCTTGGCTAATGGAGGAGCGCAGCAAAACCTCAATGCTGGAATTATTAAAGACTTTAATATCAGTCTACCGCCATTACATGAACAAAAGCGTATATCAGGTATTTTAGGCTCACTCGATGACAAGATTGAACTCAATCGCAAGATGAATGAAAATCTCGAGCAGCAAGCTGCGGCACTTTTCAAGCATTGGTTCATCGACTTTGAGTTCCCCGATGCCAAGGGGAAGCCCTACCGCTCCAGTGGTGGGAAGATGAAAGATTCGCCCCTCGGGCTGATTCCTGAAGAGTGGGAATGCTCTTTACTGGCTCAAGTTGCAACAGTCGTTGGCGGCGGTACACCATCTAAAGCTAAGGAAGAATACTATTGTGAAGATGGTATAGCATGGATTACTCCAAAAGATCTATCTCTGAATAAAAATAAATTCATTTCAAAGGGCAGCGTAGATGTGTCAGCACTGGGGTATTCTAAAAGTGGCGCAAAACTGATACCTACAGGTAGTATTCTTTTTAGTTCACGCGCTCCTATAGGTTACATAGCTATAGCTATGAATGATATTTGCACAAATCAAGGTTTTAAATCTGTCGTCCCCTCTTCACCTCACGGTACAGCGTTCTTGTATTATTACTTGAAGAATAATGTAAAATTAATAGAAAGCAAATCGACAGGCTCTACGTTTAAAGAAGCATCGGGAGCACTTATGAAAAGTTTGGATATAATCGCTCCTCCATCCGATTTACTCTCAAATTTTGAGAAATATTGTACTAGTTTATTTGACATGCAGTTGGTATTAGAGAATGAAATCAACAAACTATCTACTTTACGAAACTCATTGCTAGTTCAGCTCTTTAATCCTAATTTATAATATGAAAGCTTGCAATATATACCCACGCTTTATTTCTCATACACCGTGCAAGAAAGACTGTCTTAAGGGAGAATCACATGAGAAATTAGCAGATTCCATTTCTAATCACATTAAAGAAGGCTGCAATGAACTATCGCCAGTGATAGCAATTGAAGGAGCATGGGGAAGTGGTAAATCAAATATCATAGAGCTAGTAAAGAGAAAATTAGAAGAACAGCAGTGCAAATTTTATCTATTTGATTTATGGCAGTATCAAGATGACCTTAATTCTAATTTTTTCATCCAGAAGCTCATTTACTCATTGTCAGATAAAAATGATGTTGATGGATGTAAACTATTGAGAGACAAACTAGAAAAATTACATAGTGAAGTTAAAGTAAATAGCACTAAAACAAAGCTAAAATATAGTAAAACCTTGATCTCTTTTGTCTTGTTTTTTCTAGTTTTATCTCCACTCACATCTCTTGTTATTGGGGGGGCTAAGACTGATTTTTTGAACAATTACCAAACATGTATTTATATATCTTATATTGTTATTCTAGCAATTTCTTTAATTGTAGCATGTTGTAGTTCAGTGATAAGTGATTTTTTGTCGCTAGTGATTTTAAGAAAACCACTTGAACAAATAGAAACAACAACTACTAAAACTGCTCGAAATACGATTTATGACAATCAGGCTATCCTCAAATTTCTATCAGAAAAACTTAATGGTAGAAAATTAGTCATAGCACTAGATAATATGGATCGCATTCAGAGTAATGCTATTGATAAAGTATGGACTTTAATGCACGCTCTTACGTCTGGATCTTTAAATAATAATGTCGATGACTTATTTACGCCATGGTTTATTGTTTCATTTGATAGAGCTCAAATTAAATGCGATACAAATAAGGATGAATTTTTAGAGAAGGCTTTCCCTGTAGTTTACAAAGTCCCTGTACCAATTTTTACAGATTATAAAGAAATTTTCGAACATTATTTTTCAGAAGCATTTAATGACTTAATTACGAGGTCACAAATAAATAAGATTAGGATCTATTTTAATGAAGCAAATTCTTTTGTATCTATTCGCACCATAGTTTCTTTTATTAATCAACTGGTAAGTATTAAGAAAAGCAGGAAAGACGATGATTGCTCTATTGAATCAATAGCGATTTATCTAATATGTAAAACAGTTATAGAAGCGTCTCCTGAAGAAAAACTGTTGTCAGGTTGCTATTTAAGCGAAGTACCGATTGCTGCTGAAAATATCAAGATGGAAGAAAAACAACATCTTGAAATAGAAGATGATTCTTCATCTTTAGAAGATGCTGTAGATGACGTTTATGCGATAGAAGAGGAAATTAAAAAGAAAGAAAGAATGAAACAGTTCGATCCTTCATGTGAAGAGAAAGGTTTAGCGCGTTTGATCCAGCCTAGTCAAATTGAAGACGTTAAAATTCAAATAATCGCATTACACTATGGATTAAGTATCGAAGATGCTAAACAACTTATTCTGTTTGATAAGATAAAACAAAATCTTGATTCTATTGAGTATTCAAATGAAGAATATTCGGATGTCTTTTTCGATTACTCAGATTATTCAGAAGATAATCTAATACGCGTATTATCTGCATATATTGATATAGTAAAGGGCGTAGATTTGGATAAATTTATTTATTTCATAGATTACATTACAAATAAGCTTAAGCCTAGCCTTAGTGAAAACAGTCAAGAATTATGGGAAAAGCTATCAGACAAGAGGCTATCATTACCCATTTTCTATTATTACAACACAGATACAACGGATTTACTTTTAAAAAACTTAAAACATGATAGCTCTATAAAAAAGAAAATAATAGAAAGAATTGTAAGTAGTTTGAGTTCAATCAGAATTAGAATGAAAAATGGATGGAGCATATTTTGCTATACCGCAAATAAGAAATTATCTGCATTATATGAATCAAAGCTGATTGATGAAGATTTTACCTTTAAAATAGATATTAAGAATAAGTTCGAAATGTCACAATATATTGCTGCTGCGCAGGGTGATTATGTTAAATATTTAGATAATGAATCTTCAGCAACGGATTTCGCTAAACACATCATCAATTCTACTAAGCCGCAAGCAAATTCAAAAACTGATAATTTTGTAACAGCGAGTCTTTCAGCTATTGGGCTTTTTTCACATGAAAATAAAAATACCTTAAAGGAATTGAGAGAGGGAGTATTTGAGATTTTAACTACAGAATGTGCAAATGGTAAAAAAATATCCACTTCTTTCATAGATTTCTTTCAAATATACAAATACTTCTCAGAGAAAATTGCATCCGATTATAGTGATGCGTTAAAAATATTAATTAGTATAAAATTAGAAAACATTAATTTTTTAACGAGTTATATCAGCGATCGATTCATTAAATTAATAAAAAAACAGACGAGTAATAATCCTTATTTTTTAGCTACAGAATTTGCAGGTAGGCGGAGATGGTTGTTGTCACTAATTGATTTTACATGCTATTATGTGGTCAATAATCATGAAATTGAATTGCAAAACAGTGACATACCTTATTTTGAACCTCTGTTCTTACATTATAACACTAAATCCGTACTAACTTGTGTTGATCGACTACATAGAGCACTTTTAGATGACAATACACGTATTTATTCTGATACAACGCCACCTGCATCATATTTCATTCAAGCGTTAACTCCGTTTGTAAATGATGTCGGCTCATTTTTAAACGAGCCAGATGATACTAACAAAATATTTCGCTCAGAATTAAGAGATTACTGGAACAGGTAGAATGAATTTTGCACTTCAATTAACCGAGCGTGAAGAATCACTAGTGCGTGAATTCTCTAGTCAAGTTATTAAAAATGACTCTTCAATAACATATTAACAGATCATTATTATTGCCTCTCCCTCCTCTCTCAGCTAAAGTAAACATATCACCATGGATGCTTCTTTCTACGAATCTGACTTTGAACGTGCGCTACTCTACTTCCTGCAAACGGAATTAGGCTACAGCACCCTGCATGGAGCTGATATCCCTCGATTGAATGACGACTATAGACAAGTTGTCCTCGTAGATAGGCTGCGTGCTGCCATCGAGAGAATCAACCCAAGCCTGCCTGCTGCGGCCATCGAGGCGGCCTTTAGCAATCTCGTCGAGCTCCCCCAAGATCAGCTTATCCTGCAAAACAAACGCCTGCATCGCTTTCTACAAGAAGGCATGGCGGTTTCCTATGTGCATGAGGGTGAGCAGAAGCATGAGCATGTGCGCCTGCTTGATGAGAATAAGCTTACGAATAATGACTTTCTCGCGGTGAATCAGTGGGTCGTGCGTGGTTATGACGCACAGGGGCATGAGGTGACGCGCCGTCCTGATGTGCTCATCTTTGTCAATGGGCTTCCGCTCGTCGTCATCGAGCTAAAATCCCCCTCCGATGAGCGAATCGATCCACTGGAAGCTTATCACCAGATACAGGGCTATAAGGAAGTGATACCCCAGTTATTCGCGTATAATGCTTTCTGCATCTGCTCTGATATGGCGGTCACGAAGTCGGGCACGATTTCTGCCTCTGCTGATCGCTTCATGGAGTGGAAGAGCGCGCAGGGGGATGCGTCTAAGCTGCCGTCCCGTGCGTGGGAGGTGCATATGGAGGGGCTGCTGTCTCATGCGCGGCTGCTGGATGTGGTGAAGAACTATATCTGCTTCTCTGAAGATGTGAAAATCCTCCCTGCTTATCACCAGTACTTTGCGGTGCGCCGTGCGCTGGAGTCTACCGTGCAGGCGCATGGGGCTGATGGGCGTGCGGGGGTGTTCTGGCATACGCAGGGGAGCGGGAAGTCGCTGTCTATGGTGTTTTATGCGCGGCAGCTGATGCGTAGTGCTGCGCTTTCGAATCCGACGCTCGTGGTGGTGACGGATCGTAATGATCTGGATGGGCAGCTGTTCCGCCAGTTTGCGAAGTGTGGGGATTTCTTATGCGCTGATCCGATGCAGGCGGAGAGCCGCGAGCATCTGCGGGAGCTGCTGCGTGGTCGCAGGGCGGGGGGAATTTTTTTCACGACTATTCAGAAGTTTGACTGGTCGCCTGAGCTGAGTGAGGATGAGCATTGCCTCTCGACGCGTCGTAATGTGATCGTGATGGCGGATGAGGCGCACCGCAGTCAGTATGGCTTCCGTGAGAGGGTGAAGGAGGATGGCCACAGGGTGGTGGGCGCGGCGCGCCGCTTGCGCCTCGCTCTGCCTCATGCGACGCTGATCGGCTTTACTGGCACGCCTATCTCGGAGAAGGACCGCTCGACGCGCTCGGTGTTCGGTGATTATGTGGATGTGTATGATATGACACAGGCGGTGGAGGATGGCGCGACGCGTCCTGTGTATTATGAGAGTCGCGTGATGCAGCTGAGGCTGGATGAGCCTACGCTGAAGCGACTAGATGAGCTTTATCATGAGGCTGCCGCTGCGGGGGAAGTCTCGGAGCTGGATCTTCAAAGAAGTAAGCAGGAGCTGGGGAATCTCGAGGCGATTCTCGGGGCGGATGAGACGATAGAGTCGCTCTGCGCGGATATCGTCGCGCATTATGAGGATGGTCGCCAGTATGAGCAGTCGGGTAAGGCGATGATCGTGGCGTATTCGCGTGAGATCGCGATGAAGATGCGTGCTCGCTTACTCGCGCTGCGTCCTGACTGGGCTTCTCCTACGGATGATCCTCAGGGGGGTAAGCTGGCGGTGGTGATGAGCTCGGGGAAGAATGACTCGCCTGAGTGGAAGTCTATCATCGGTGGTGATGCGCAGCGTGCGGCTCTGGCGACGCGCTTCAAGGATGAGGATGTGTCGTCGCCCTGTCCGCTGAAAATAGTGATCGTGGTGGATATGTGGCTGACGGGCTTTGATGTGCCGTCTCTGTCGACGATGTATGTGTATAAGCCTATGCAGGGGCATAATCTCATGCAG
The DNA here is from genome assembly GCA_964370425.1 of uncultured Akkermansia sp. Lineage (GTDB taxonomy): Bacteria > Verrucomicrobiota > Verrucomicrobiia > Verrucomicrobiales > Akkermansiaceae > Akkermansia. The sequence goes on from CAYJJD010000029.1 coordinate 27,522, forward strand.
GCGATAGCGCGTGTGAATCGTGTGTACAGGGATAAGGAGGCGGGGCTCGTGGTGGATTATATAGGGATCGCTCGCGCGCTGAAGGAGGCGATGCATGATTATACGGCTCGTGATCAGCAGTCTTATGGTGAGATGAATGTGGAGCAGGTCGCGCTGAAGCGTGTGCGTGAGGGGCTGGAGAGCTGTGGGCATGCGTTCCATGGTTTTGATTATCGTGCCTTTCTCTCGGCAGATGGGAGTGATGCGGGGGCGTATCTGCGTAGTCAGTTGATACGTGATGGGGTGGACTTTATGCTGGAGCAGTCGCAGGAGGCTAGCCGCAAGATTCCCTTCCTAGACGCGAGTCATGTGTTGGCTCGTTTTGGCGGGCTGTGTGCGAGTTTCTTAGAGGAGTCGGAGCGTGGGTGTATGGCTTATTTCATCGCGGTGCGTACCTGTCTGGTGCGTATGGAGCAGAAGGGGGGGAGCAGTGTGGTGGCTCTACAGCGGCTTAATGTGACGATTTCTCAGATGCTCAGGCAGAGTATTAAGAGTGAGGGGGTGCAGAATCTCTTCGAGGGCTCGGGTGATGTGGTGAATCTCTTCGATCCTGCTTACTTGCAGAAGCTGGCTGGCATGAAGCATAAGAATATCGCGGTGCTGCTCCTCGAAGAGCTGCTGAAGGATAAGCTGCGCGAGTACCAGCGCACGAATTACTTGCGTGCGGAGGAGATGTCTGAGCGTTTAAAGTCGGCGATGAAGTCCTACTATCAGGGGCATATCACGAGTGAGGAGATTCTCAATCAGTTACTAGGGCTGGCACATGAGCAGATGGAGCGTAGTATGGAGGGGGAGGATATAGGGCTGTCCCAAGAGGAGCTAGGCTTCTATGATATTCTCACGCGTCCTTTTCATGATCTGTCGGCTCATGAGCGCGAGGACATGGTCCTGCTCACGCGTGAGCTCGTGGAGACGCTGCATAAGAATCGTACGATTGACTGGCACTTCAAGGAGGATGCGCAGGCGAAGATGCGCCGCGCGATCAAGCGTCTGCTGAGTAAGTATGGCTACCCGCCTAATAAGAGGGAGGGTGCTTTAGCGGATGTGATGCGTCAGTGCGAGGGCGCGCTGCTGATGCGCGACTAAGGGGAGAGCTGAGTCACGTTTTCATGCGTCTCACTTAGATAATAAAAAAACCTTGAAGCCGTTAAGCTTCAAGGTTTTATTAAGCGGACAGGGAGGGATTCGAACCCTCGGTACGGTCACCCGTACACTCACTTTCCAGGCGAGCACATTCGACCACTCTGTCACCTGCCCTTGCTTTGGTCTAGCGTCTCTGTGTTGCAGAAACGTGTGCGGGGACAATATACATGAATCGTGGAGATGAGGCAAGCTTATTCTGAGATATTTTTCATTTTTTTGTTTTTTTGCTAGTTTGTATGCACCGATTTTGGGTAGACGCAGGCGGTGCTCTATGCTATCATCTCGCATATGCACAAGGAATTCGTCATTCTCCTCTCTCTCTATGTCATTGCTAGCTTAGTTCTTACCATGCGTGCCAAGTGGTGGCTGCGCGTCTTACTCGCCATCCCTGTGCTACTCGGTGGTCTGCGTTCTGTTATTCTCGACTATTACTGGCCAGGGAAGACATTTTTCCTACCCGAAGCCCCACGTCTCGTGCTCATGTGGGGGTCTATTCTCTTCGTTTTCCTCATTCTCACGCTGTTTCTCGTCGCGATTCGTGACATAATCGCGGGTATTACTTGGCTCGTGTGCAAGGCTCGCAACTCCGCTCGCTACCCTTTCCCTTTCCGTAAGTCTAGCTTCTATATCTATGGTTTCGCGGCTCTGCTGACTGCATGGAGTATGTGGGACTCGATGCGCGTGCCTGATGTGAAGGAGGTCACGGTGAAGATAGAGAATCTAGCCCCAGAGTACAAGGGTATGACTATCGTGGTCTTAGCGGATCTTCACCTCGCTCAGCTGAATGATAAGGCTTATGCGGAGGAGATCGTGAGGCGCACAAATGCGCTGAATGCGGATGTGATCGTCCTCCCCGGTGACTTGATCGACGGCGACGTGTCTTTGCGTCGTGAGGCGGTCGCGCCTCTCGCTGGGCTTAAGGCGCGCTATGGCGTGTACGCGAGTCTGGGGAATCATGAGTATTACTCGGGCATTCATGCGTGGCTGGCGGAGTTCCGCCGCTTGGGGATCATTCCTCTGGTGAATGAGAATGTGGAGCTGCGCCCCGATCTCTTCCTCGCCGGTGTCGGTGATGCTTCTGCTTATATTACTTCACCCGAGGCTCTCGCCTCATGGGGATCAGCGAACCCACCGGGGATCGACTTTAAGCAGGCGATGAGGGCGGTAGATGGTTCTGTTATCATGCTCGCTCACCGTCCTGAGCTCGCGGCGGAGAGCGCGAAGCATAGTGTGGATCTGGTCATCTCTGGTCACACGCATGGCGGTATGCTTCTGGGCTTCAATCAGATTGTCGCCCAATATAATGGAGGCTACGTCTCGGGGCATTATCATCATATTGATGGCACGAAGACGCAGCTCTACGTGAGTAATGGCGCAGGTCTCTGGCCTGGCTTCACCATGCGCGTCGGTGTCTCAGGCGAGATCACTCTCATAACGCTCGACTAGTCATGGAGGCGATCGGTATCTTCGTGTTCTTAAGTGTGCTGCTGGTGCTGGGGAAGCTCCTGCGCACGCTCATTCCTTTCTTTCAGCTGCTGTACTTGCCTAGCTCTGTGATCGCGGGTATCGTGGGGCTGCTGCTGGTGAATCTATTCCCCGCGGCTGTCCCAGCCAGCTGGCTCGCGAGTATCAAGCAAATGCCAGGCTTCCTGATCAATGTGGTCTTCGCGGGGCTCTTCCTCGGAGCGAGCATCCCTGCGCTCAGGAAGGTGTGGCAGCTCGCGCTGCCGCAGTTCTGCTACGGGCAGCTGCAAGCATGGGGGCAGTATGTGCTGGGTATAGGCTTAGCTCTTCTGCTACTGGTGCCTGTGTTTGGCGTGTCATCGGGGTTTGGCAATCTTTTGGAAATAGGATTTGAAGGAGGTCATGGCACGGTAGGTGGCATGGCGGCTAGCATGACGGAGTTTAACTGGTCTGAGGGTATAGCTCTCGGCTACACGGTCGCCACGATTGGGATGATATCTGGGGTCGTGCTCGGTATCGCTCTTATCAACTGGGCTCGCCGTCGCGGGCATCTGACACTGAGCAGCACGGGCTCAGCCGTGGATAAATCAAAGCTCATCGGCATCTACCCGAAGGGCGAACGCCCTGCCGCAGGTAGGCAGACGGTGATCTCGGACTCCATCGACTCGCTCGCATGGCATCTAGCCCTGCTCGGGCTGGCTATCCTGATAGGATGGCTCATGCTCAAGGGGCTCACGGAGATGGAGATGGGGCTGCGCAGCCTCTTCTCATGGGAGGCGAGCTTCGTGTTTTTCAAGGCATTCCCGCTCTTCCCGCTCTGCATGATAGGTGGCCTGCTCCTCCAGAAGATAGCGGAGGCCACTGGATGGGGAAAGCTGATCGACCATGGGCAGATGCAGCGTCTAACGGGCGCGAGTCTGGACTTCCTCGTGGTCGCCGCCGTATGCACGATACAGCTCGATGTCATCACGTCGAACTGGGCAGCACTTCTTATCCTCATCGTGGCAGGTATCGCGTGGAGTGTGACGATGCTGCTCTATGTGGCACCGCGTCTCTTTAAGCAGGATTGGTTCGAGCGCGGTATAGCCGAGTTTGGCCAATCCATGGGGGTGACAGCCACAGGGCTACTGCTCCTGCGCACCGTAGATCCAGAGAATAAGACGAGCGCTCCAGCGGCCTTCGGCTACAAGCAGCTCCTGCATGAGCCCATCATGGGGGGTGGACTGTGGACAGCCCTCGCGCTCCCCCTTGTTTTCACCCAGGGCGCGCTGACGGTGCTGGTTATCTCACTCGTGTTCTTCGCGTTCTGGACGCTGATTGCTTGGCGCATCGCTCGCGTCAAGCAATCATAATATACACCTCTATTACAGCACCTGCCAGTCGCTGGGCTGGTAGCTCTTTCGCTCAGGGAAGAGCTGATCTAGCTTCTCGGAGCAGAGGCGGATGATATGATCCGTGCTGATGGGAGGATTCTTCTCCAGATAAGTCTCAGGTACGAGATAATTCGCGGATTCTTTTAGGGTGAATGGCGATTTCTTCTCCTCTTCGGAGTGCTGCGTTCCAAAATCATTTTTCGCGTATTTAAGTATATTCACGATACCTCCTGCATTCAGATGACGCAGGCAGGCGTAGAAAAGCTTCTGATCTTCTACACTCAGCTCTAAGTCACCCCATGTCTCTGTGATAAAAATCCACATCGCAAGACCACGCATCCCCATATCAAGGAAGAGTAACTCATTCTTAGTCATATCGGATTGAGTTCTAACCTTATTATAATTCTCGAATAGATAACGGCATACCCCCACGAGCTGAGGCGTGAAATCCTTCTGAGGCTTAGCCTCATCTACCAGCAGCTCCTGCTTCTCTTCATCTCTTAATTCTTTGTACTCTAAAAGAATATCCAGTGCTCGGACAAATTCCTCGCTATACCTAGCCTTGATTTTTCCCCTCAGCTCTTCATCTATGTCCTCTTCGTAGGGTATATTCAATTGCACAAAATACGCGATCGGAGCTTCGAGCTCAGCGAGGTCTACCAAGGACGCAGGCAAGGAATCCTTCAGTAGAATATTCAAAACATCTAACTTAAAGATTATAGAATCAGCCGTGTATGAACTTAGATTCATCCCTGATATAAGCATTTGAAATTCGATCTGCCCGTATACACCAGAGTATGCCAAGTCTTCTGCCCCTGAGAGGGCATCACGCTCTTCTTCCGTAAGTATCACGGGTTTCACCAGCTCTGGATCGTAGCCTCTGAACTCAGGTTCCTTTACTGCTAGATTAAAAAGCGCCACCATTTTAAGATGGAGATAGGGATCATTATATATTTCCAGAACCTCCTCTCCAAGCTCTTTGAGCGCACCTTCTATCTGCTCCGTCAGCTGTTCTGTAAGGATCTCCACTTGAGCGTCGAGGTCTGCTTTCACTTCGGCCTGTCTTTCTGGGCTCGCGCAGCCTGTATTGCAGGTTTCCTCTTCCGCCATGGTCGCGATGCTCCCCAGCAGGCTCATCGAGAGAATGCAAGCAAACTTATGAATAGGTGAAATGCGTAATTTCATAGTTTCATGATAGATCGGCACTTTTCACCTGTCAAGGTGAATACCTAAGTATGACATAAATCCTCCTAAATCAATTACTGTTAAAAGTTTTTCTTTTGTAGCACAAAATTTCTTCCGCGTAGGGCTAACTTCAGGTCGAATGGAAGGGCTAAATTCAATGATCGGCCTGATCTCTTTTTCTATATATAAATAAATTTGCTTTCTGAAACGCATAAAATAATGTAGATTAGGCACGAAATTTGAGAATAAATTATTATGAAAAAAATCTATACACTTTTGTTGATAGCTTTTAGCTTAGCGGTAGGAGTTACTTGCGCTAGTGACTCCCCCTCTGTTTTGGAAGGTGTAGTTAAGCGAGTCTCTCGATTACCATCAGAAGGTTCATTTTATGATAAAAGGAAATTAAATCAGCCTTTCGAAGCGTTACCTCCATATAAAGAAACAGGGTTGACGAAAGTTAATTCAACAAAAAAGCATTGGGTAAGAAGGGTAGGAGATAAAACTGCGGGTCTCCTATTATGGACTCCTGACGAGATGTATGCAGTACTTTATTATGAATTAGGAGGCTCTTCACAAAATCACTTCTTTTTCACATTCAAAGACGATGGATCGGGCTGGATGCGCCCTGTTGCGGAGCATTTAATAGATACGCATTTTATTATAAAAGATATATATAAAAAAAAGATAAATCAATCCATGTCCAACTTAGCTCTTATAAAGAAAAAATTGCTATTCCTGAGTTCGTTATTGCTTTAGATGCGTCGGGAAGTAAACGAGTAGTTGATTCCAAAAACCCTCATACATCTCAAATAAAGGAACATATCAGGTGAATACATCCCAGTTACGGAGATATGGGTGAACCTTCAGATAGAAGTTGGTAAATTCTACAAAGCATAATCAATTTTATAAATTTGTAATATTTAAAATTAGTGTGCAAATATCAAGAGCTCCGATAAAAAATCAGAGCTCTTTGAGGTTAAGATTTAGAGATTGTCTGGCATATCACAATGAGTGAATTGGGGGGTACGATAAAAGCTATATTCCTCGATTTAAATGTATAGCCTAAATTCCCAAAACTATAACGATGGTGGTTCAACCCCCAGTGCTCTATAGAGCGATTTCTGCTTCTCTGTGATTTCTCCGAGTATAGAGAGAGTCTATATTTTTCTTGCTGTAAAACCCACGGTCAAATACGATTTTGACTTGTTTATGTTCCAATATATCTAGCTCACTAGCAACTTGCTTGATTGTTTTCACGTCGCTTATATTGCCAGGTAGTATGCGGAAGTAAAAGGGGAGCTGTGATTGCTCTCCAAAGAGTAAGGCAAGATTGAGTTGTTCAAGTCGGTCATGCTCCTTGTTATGCCCCTTTTTGACTTGCTTGAGCGTTTCTGAAAAGCTAGAGAATGAAGTGGTGTCAAATGCCCAGTACTCATTTTCTATACGACGTTTAGCCTGCTTTTTAAAGAATCTCATGCGAGCATCCTCATCAATGGAGGCGAAGAGATCGCTACTGCGCTGTGATGTGATGGACTGATTGTAGGGATGCTGGTGGAGTCTATCCCAATGTGGGAATCGGTGCAGAGAGTTATTTTCCTCTAGCAGAAGGTATTGAGCTATTGATTGTATTTGTTTATAGTCCTGTGGAAAAATGGCTTTAAGGTCTTGAGTGATACCAAGCTGATTTCCAATTTGCTGCAAGAGGTGGTTTACACCGCAAAACTTGCGAGTAAAGCGAGTGACATCTTGCATGTTGGAGT
>CAYJJD010000030.1:0-33766 GCA_964370425.1 uncultured Akkermansia sp.
CTCGCTCTTTCAGCTGCTCCCGTAGTGGGGGTGGCAGGAGTATACAGAAAGCTCGCTGATGCGTCAAGCATGTTTTGAATCTTTTTTTGCATTTTTTTGTAGATTTTAATTCAGAAAATCGTAAGGCACTATTTTTAAAATTGTTATTTCTCTCAGAAAAATGGTGAGTATTTTCGTTCATGACCGATCGTGGTGAATTCGTCATGCCCTGGGAGTACGATTGTCTCGTTGGGGAGCACAAAGAGGCGTGTCACGATGGCGCGCAGGAGTCCCTTGTGATCGCTTTTGGGGAAGTCGGTGCGCCCTATGGATTCGCAGAAGAGTGTGTCTCCGCTGATGAGGAATCCAGACTCTGCACAGTAGAGGCATATGCCACCGGGGCTATGGCCAGGGGTGTGGATGACTTCTAGTTCCGATTCTCCTATCTTTATCTTCTCGCCATGCTCAAGATAACGGTCTATGCTCCCTAGTCCTTCGAGGGGGATTCTCTCCATACGGGGGCGCATGAACTCGGGATCATGCAGCATGTAGTCGTCTCCTTCATGTGCCCAGACGGGGATGTTATAGAGCTTTTGGAAATACACATTCGATGCATTATGATCATAATGCATATGGGTATTAATAATAGCACGTAGCTTTAAACTCTGCTCTGCTATGTACTTAGAGACGGTGCTACGCTCGTTCGATGTCCAGCATGCGGGGTCGACGAGTACGGCTTCGCGACTGGCATCATCGTAAACAACGAAGCAGTTCACCTGATAGGGATGCACGATAAAATGCTTGTAACAAATGGGCATAGCTATTTTTCCTGTGTTTCTTCTGGTGTGTACACGAACTTCTTCCACGATTCAGGGACGCGTGCTGGTCTCCCCTGTGGCATGCGCACGAGTGCGAGTCGCTGGCGCACGCTGACGAGTTTCTTATTATCTTTTACTCGGTGTATCTGGAAGCGAAACCAGAGAGAAGAGCCCTCGACGCTTTCGAGATAACCAGAAGTCATGACTTCATCCATCATAACAGCGGGGTGGTGATAGTCTACTTCGTGCCTAACGACGACGGTGAAAGTCTTCTCCTCTTCAGCGAGTCTCATGAAGTCGATGCCTATGGAGATAGCCATCTTCGTGCGGCATTCTTCTACCCAGCGCATGTAGGCTATATTATGCACGACGCCACCGCAGTCGGTGTCGAAGTACATGACTTGATAAGGATGTGTGAATGGGGTTTTCATCTTAATATAAAAGAACGCGCTACCAGCTGTAGCAGGTAGCGCGTCGTATGGTTTGTGTGAAATTAGTTCAGCTTCAATACATCGGTGACGGCACCTGTGATTTCCTTCATATCATCCATGGTGAGTTCACCCATGTGCGCGATACGGAAGGTCTTCCCCTTCAGATCACCATAGCCACCTCCGAGCACCATGTTGCGCTCGGAGAGTGCAGCATTCAGCTCAGGGACAGAGATCATCTCGTCACAGCCCTTTGGATGAGCGTCAATGACGGTGAGTGTCTTGGAAAGATAATTCGGATTCGAGTAGACACGGAAGTACTCATTCGCCCATGAGCGCACGTAGGCAGCCATTTCTTCATGGCGTGCGAAGCGGTTTTCAATGCCTTCTACCTCGACGATGTTCTTCAGCTGGGCATCCAGCGCGTACATGAGGGAGAGGTTCGGCGTGGAGGTGTACTGGTAGTTCTTCTTGTCGATGAAGTCCCATATCGTGCGCAGGTCAAAGTAGAGACCACGGTTTGGCACGTCAGCGGTGCGGTCATAGGCCTTCTGTGACATGGCGCAGATCGCGAGACCGGGAGGAAGCGCGAGAGCCTTCTGAGTCGAGGTGATGAGGATGTCGATGCCGAGCTCGTCGGTGTCTATCTTCGAACCGGCAGCAGAGGACACTGCATCCACACACCAGATGACGTCTGGGTACTTCTTCATCACTTCGGCGATTTCTTCTACGGGGTTCTGAATACCTGTGGAAGTTTCGTTATGAGTCACGGTGATGAGGTCATACTTACCTGTGGAGAGCGCAGCATCTACCATCTCAGGGGTGGTAGGTTCACCAGCGACGCTATCAAACTTATCAGCTGGTATACCATTAGCGGTCGCCATCTGGTACCACTTCTTACCGAATGCTCCGATGGCAAAGCAAGCAGCGCGCTTCGCGCTGCAGCTCTTGATAGCACCTTCCATGAGGCCAGAGCCAGAGGAGGTAGAGAGGAGTATGCGGTTCTCGGTAAAGAGCACCTTTTGCATGTTATCAGAGATACGCTTCTGGATCTCGGAAGCGAGCTTTGAACGGTGTGCGATCATAGGACCGCTCATTTCCTTCAAGATGTCATCAGAAACAATTGTTGGACCGGGGATGAATAATTTGATAGCCATAATAAGAATTTATTAATAAACCTGTCTACTGTATAGCATGCTGGATGCGTTATGGCGAGAAAAAATTGTTGTTGCTCCAGCTTTTTTTAGAGATTTCTGACGGATAAAAAATAGATAGCAAAGACGAGATTCGCTCTTGACTACCCTTTTCGTTAGATCTAGGATAAAGATCCCTGAAGGGGATCTTGCGAAATTAGCAGCTTCGGATTTTGCATGCAGTTTGGATGATAATTTACGGCGTTTGGGTGCGCATAGCGAGCTATGTAAGCCCAAAAAGCTGTAAATTCTCGCCAAAATGCGGCAAAAGGCGTGCTGTTTCGCTTATTCTTGAGATCAACATTCTACTCGGACTAATTTCGCAAGATGCCCTTAAGCTCTCAAATTTATGCTCAAAAATCTTCGTCGCCTCGTAGCGATCACCCTTCTTAATTTCTTTCTTCTCGGGTTCATCGTCATCCCCATTCATCTGAATTGGGATTTCTGGGTGGCTGACATCCAGTTCGTCCCCTCTTACATGGGTAGCATGACGGGAGAAGAGTTCGCTCTGGCAGTCTTCATCGCCCTACTCGCGCTGACGCTTCTCTTTGGGCGCGTGTTTTGCAGCTGGATATGTCCGCTAGGCATCGCGCAGGATGTGGCGCATCGAATCGGCACCCCTAGGGGGCGTTACAAGGGGCTCGCCTCTCGTTACACGAAGAATCACTGGATTATACGCGGTGTATTTCTGCTTCTCACGCTCATTACTCTCGTGCTCGGGTCGAGTTATATCCTAAGCTGGCTTGATCCTTATAGTATCAGCGCACGATTCGGCACAGCGGTCATCGAGCCACTGGCGACGCAGATCTACAGTGCGTCAGGGAAAACTGCCCAAGTCGCCGACTGGGGACGCTATTCACCACTCGTGCTAAGCATCATCATCATCACTGTACTCATCCCGCTGATGATGGCTCTCCGCAAGGGACGTTTGTATTGCAATACGATATGCCCAGTCGGGACATTTCTAGGACTCCTATCAAGAGTCGCCCCCTGCACCCCCTACATAAAAGATAAGAGCTGCGTGCGCTGCATGACCTGCACGACACATTGTAAGGCGCACGCCATCGACATCAAGAATCTTCGCATCGATTCAACGCGCTGCATCTCCTGCTACAGGTGTATAGGAGTCTGCGACAGTGATGCCATCACCCTGATGCCGCATCATCCCTTCGCCCCAGCTGTTGAAGCCGCGCCACGTGTTCCTAAAAAGCAGACGTCCCCTACGCTCTCACCTGATAAAAACGCTGACAACACACGCCGAGCCCTGCTCGGACTCGGTCTCACGGGAGTTGTGACCACCCTATTCCCCTCCTGCCGCGCCAGCGCAGAAGACATAGACGCGCAGTACAGTGATGACCCCAGCGAGCTAGGGAACAACAAAGCACGCTACCCCATCCCACCGGGAGCAGGCTCGCATGAGATATTCCTCGATGCCTGTACGGGCTGTAGCCTCTGCATCTCCGCCTGCCCCACGCAGGTGCTAAAACCCGCCCTCACCGAGCTCGGCTGGGAGGGGATTAACAAACCCTTCCTCGCCATAGGCGATGCCCAATGCGCCTACAGCTGTCACAGCTGTGCGGATGCCTGCCCCGAAAATGCCATTAAAGAACTCCCTCTCGCGCTCAAGAAACGCACGCAGATAGCCCTCGCCGCCATAGATCAGAGACACTGCATCGTGTGGCAAGATCACGAAGAATGCGTGAAATGCGTGCAGGCATGCCCCACAAAGGCACTCAAAGAAAAAGATGCCAGCGTCCCAGAAATCGTCCCCAGTGCCTGTGTCGCGTGTAATCACTGCGTGGAAGTCTGCCCTGTAAAAACCATCAGCCTACAAGAAGTCACCGTAAATGGCAAAAGCAAGAAAATAGCCGTCATCGATTTCGCGAACTGCACGGGCTGTGGCGAATGCGCCTACACCTGCCCGCACAATGCCATCGAAGTCACCGACCTCATCAGCCCTGAACTAGAAGCTCAGCTCTGCAATGGCTGCGGCTCCTGCGTCGTCGCCTGCCCCTCACGCCCTGTCCGCGCCATGAGCGTCACAGCGCGTGCGAAGCAATTGACACTGAGCGAGAACAGTGTAGAAAATTAAAATTCATAACGCCATATTGCAAAATTAGCAGCTACGGATTCGGGAATAAAATTTTTTTATTTGTTCTAATATTTCGACATTAATAGAAATGCTATACATTTTCTTCGATTTAAACTGGGGAAATATGAGTTCTATATTCTTGCCATCATATGTTTGAGGAAGTAGTTGAATTCTCAACGCACATTCTTCTTTGCGTTCTATATTCTGTTCTGCTATAGCAGTGATCGCACCAGTTGATACCCCTTTGTAAATGAGCTTTCGAAGCTCCTTATGCTTGTTTTTATTGATGACCTGATTGATTTCGCTATCTCCTAAATTTAGAGAATAGAGAACAAAACGATCGCATTGTATACAGTGCAGAATTTCGTCTCTATGCGATTGGGACAACACTGTATTTGGCAATTGTTGATTGGAGGAGTTCTCCGCACTCATATCTATGCAAGATACATACAAAGCAGAAGATAGTATCCACTTAATACTAAGCAATTTAGAACCCGCATATTTCATTAATGTGTTATATTGTGTGATTTCTCTTCACTAGTGTCCCGTTAAAAATACTGAACTACTCCATAATTCGCTAATTATCCGAAGTATATAAAAGAATATTAACCGAACGGACTTGAATTTCAAAATTGCTTGGTCAGTATGAGGGGTGTGTACGATTCTATTACCATAGCACCCGAAGTCTAGGGAAGCATCCTCTGCGACGATGAAGAGAATATTCGGCTTCTCGGCTTGCGCCGACAACGCTATCGAAGCATAAGCACTTACTAGAAAAATCGAGCGTAGAGAGAAGCTTGTATTCATGTTACCGCATCCTCAGCCGCGCTGCTTCACCAGCTCGGCATAGTTCACCCCATTCCCTCCAAAGATATCCAGCGCACTGCCCACAGTCGCATCCACACTACCTGCACTCAGTCGATCTATCAGTTCAAAGTCTTCCATCGCACGTATTCCCCCCGCGTAGGTCATCGGTCTCCCTCGCCACGCGCCTAGCACGCGTACCAGCTCTTCGTCTATGCCTTCACACTTGCCTTCTACATCGGCAGCATGGATGAGGAACTCATCACAGCAGGCAGCCAGCCTGTCCAGCACCTCATGCGTGATGTCCACATCCGTCAGCTTCTGCCATCTGTCCATCGCGACCGTCCAGCCATTGGCTGTTCGGCGGCAGCTCAGGTCTATCACGAGTTTACTCGCGCCGACTCGCTCCACTAGCGCGTCGAGTACCCGGTCTTGGAAGCGTCCATCTTGATCGAAAAGTGCACTAGTGACAATCACATGCGATGCGCCAGCTTCCAGCCATTCTTCCGCATTGCCCAGCTTTATGCCTCCGCCGAGTTGCAGCCCCTGCGGATAGGCAGCGAGGGCTTGTCGTGCTGCGTCATCATTCCCAGGTCCGAGCTTGATCACATGACCTCCTTTTAGGCTATCGCGCTGGTAGAGCTCCGCATACCAGCCCGCGTCATACTCCGAGACGAAGTTCGTCTTCAGGGCTGCGTCTTGGCTGTCCAGCGTGCCGCCGACGATTTGTTTCACTTGTCCGTGGTGTAGGTCTATGCAGGGGCGAAATCGGGTCATACCCTATTATACCGCCCTACCCCACTTTAGCAAGGAAAACTAGATCTTAATCACAAGCTTCAGTTTATACAAGATCAAGCAGGGTATCATGATGACAAGCACGAAGCTAGTCGCATACAGAAGCGAGGAATAGCTACCACTCTCGCCCACCCACTTCACACAGATATCCGTATAGTACCAGCCATGCAGCGTGACTTCTTGCCCTGCCGCAGTTGTCCATTTGATGAACTGATCTGCGCACTTCGCGAGCAGGTCGGCGACGATGTAGGCAAAGAGCGGGTTGAGCCCCATTGCTTTCACTGGCATGAGGTATCGTCCCTTCCCTCGCATGTCCGCGAAGTAGATAAGGAAGGCGAGGCATATCATGCCCCAGCCACCCGTCTCTAGCACGTAGCTACCTGTCCACAGAGCCTTGACCACAGGGAGTTCAAAGGAGAGGAAATAAGCCCCTAGCAGGCTCAGAAGCCCCATGCTGTACAGTCTCGCTACAGAGTCCGCCTGCGAATCGGCCTTACGGATGATCTGCCCAGCTAAGAATCCCAGCAGCACGCTCGCTGCCCCTGTGATGCTTCCCAGCAGCCCCTCGGGGTCGAAGGGCAATCCGTAGCCCCTATAAACATGTTCTATACCGACAAGCGCCTCGTCTATCGCTCCCGAGCCCTGACCCGCCAGCGTGAACACGCCTAGCTGAGCGTCGCCTAAATGCACAAGCAGGTACCAATGCAGGGCAATGAGCCCCATCATCCCCGCGAGGATGACCCACGAGTTCCGAAGGATGAGAATGAGTAGTGCGCCTAGTACATAGCACATGGCGAGTCGCTGGAACACGCCAAACACGCGCACATGCTCACAATGAGCCATAAAATTATCCCAGAAGCTCAGATCAGCAGCGGCATCAGGGTTATGAAAGGGAAAGGCATTCAGCGCGAGCCCTATGCCAAAAATCATCGCGCCGCGGAATAAGATCTTCACCAGCAGACCAAAGGAGAATGCCGTCTCACGCTTCCCAAAGGAAAAGGCCATCGCCACCCCCATGATGAAGACGAAGAAGGGGAAGACGAGGTCAGCGACCGTGCAGCCCTCCCACCTCACATGCTGCAAGGGTTTAAACGCCACCCCCCATGTACCGGGGTTATTAACCAGTATCATCCCCATGATACTCAGACCACGGAGAATATCTAAGGCGGAATAACGAGGCGAAGCTGTCATATGCCGTCTATAGTAGCACAGCCCCCACGCAGCCGTCAAGATCACTGGTAGATATCAATCCCTAACTTCATGAGGTCGGTCAGGGAGAGGGCGCAGGGGTCGGGGGCGACCCAGTGGTCGGGCTCTATCTCGCGGGGATTGAGATTCATGCCGTAGGTGACATCAATGTAGGGGTGATTGATGCGGCGGCCGAAGGCACTGCATGAGGGGGGATCGATGGGGGATGGGATCTCCCCAGGGAGTGGGGTAAACTTGCTCGCCTTCCCCGGTGTGAGCTGAGGGACGGCGGCGAGCAGCGCGCGCGTGTAGGCGTGGCGTGGCTTGCTGTAGAGTTTTTCTGTAGCCGCCATTTCGACGATTTTTCCCTGATACATGACGGCTGTACGGTCGGTGATGTGGCGCACGAGTGAGAGGTCATGGGAGATGAAGAGGTAGGAAAGCCCTAGTTCTTTCTGTAGCGTTAAGAGCAGGTTAATCACCTGTGCTTGTATAGAGACATCGAGTGCGCTGACGGGCTCGTCTAGCACGAGGAGCTGGGGGCGGAGGGCTAGTGCGCGGGCGATGCAGATGCGCTGCCGCTGGCCGCCTGAGAACTCATGGGGATAGCGGTGGCGTGATTCCCATGCGAGCCCGACCTGATCCATGAGCTCGCGGAGGCGGACGGCGCGTTCTGCCGTGTCGCAGATGCCATGGATGCACAGGGGCTCTTCGATGAGGTCGGCGAGTGTCATGCGAGCGTTCAGGGATTCCGCTGGGTCTTGGAAGACCATCTGAGCCACACCTCGCAGTGGGTGTAGCTCGCGTGCGGACATGCGGGCTATCTCCTGCCCTTGTAGCTTAATGCTGCCTGAGGTAGGCTTGTATAAGCGCATGAGGCAGCGTGCTATGGTGCTTTTTCCACAGCCGCTTTCACCGACGAGTCCGAGGCTTTCGCCTTTTTTCAGGGAAAAGCTCACGCCGTCCACGGCTTTCAACCAAGAGAGCTGGCGAGAGAATAGTCCTTTTCGGATGGGAAAGTGCATCTTGAGATGACTCACTGTAAGCAGGTCTTCCATAGCTTCTCCCATTATAGTCTCCTCAGAGACGGAGATCAAGCATGAATGAAGCGATGCTTCAGATCTTCCAGCTGCTCGTCGCTCAGGTGTGCGCGCAGGGCGTGCAGCATGCGATCGTAGTACTCGGCGCGTGTCCAGCTGTGCAGTGGCTGTGCTTCGGCATTTTTAAACTTCCAGCTGGGCATGGGCAGCACGAGGTCGATGACTTCTTCGTGCCCCTGCACGGAGCGCGCGAGGCAGTCCAGGACATGTGTTTTCAGCTGATCTGCTTGATCTACTCGATCTGCTTGACTGCACTGGGAGTACTGGCTAAGCGTGCGGCAGAGCCAGTCGAAATAAAGCTGGTTCGGCGGCACGCTTAGTCCATCAAGGTGGCGTAGAACTTCGCCTTCAGGCAGTCTGTCTAGCAGCTCATTCGCATAGGGGGCGACGCGTCTGTCGGCTATGCTGAGGATGGCTTCGACGAGGCTGCTGGGTGCGTCTTTTTCGCTAATGAGGAGTTCTATCAGTGCACGCAGACCGAGGTGGGCTTCTTTTTTCGCCTCATCCTCGGGGCTGAGGGTGGCGATTAGGCTGGCAGCCTGTCGTCGCAGCAGAGCGTCTTCATCTTCGAGGGCGCAGGCGATGAGGGCGCGCCATGCCCTCCCCTGCTGTCCCATAAGGAAGCCCGCCAGTGTGGCGAGCATCTGAGCGCGTGTCGGTAGAGCGACCCTGCTCTGGTACACGCGATAAACCGTCCTCGTGTGGCTGAGCATCTCAGGCTGCTGTCCGTGATGCAGGCTGCATGCCAGCATCGCGAGCGGCCATTCCTCATCTGTGATTTTCTCCAGCAGATGAGGGAGGCGTGTGAGCTCGGCGAGTCGTTCTAACTCTGACAGCGAGCTCAGGTAGTCCTGATAGATGCTCATGGGGGTATCGTGTGTGTCTCTGCCTTATTGGGCAGGCAGCATGGGGGTCACATCCATGGGACCATCAAGGGTGATGTTCGGGTCGAGGTCTGTGTCGAGCTCAATATTGAGCTCAGTGTTTACATCCGTATTAATGCTAGGAATCACTGGTGCTGGTGGCACAACGGGCTTAGGCGCATCGACATCAAGGAGAGCGAGGCGACGCTCGACATCATTCAGCTGTACGAAGGCACTGCTGGCGGCGCGGGTCTTTGCCTGTGTGTAGTACTGTCGGGCTGCTTCCTTGTCTCCTGCGAGCTGTGCTAGGTCGCCGAGGCTGATGAGGGCGAAGCCTGTGTAGATATTATCCTCCATGTTGACGACGTTCTTCCATGCGGCAACGGCTTTTTCATCGCCTTCGACGGTGTAGTGCATGGCGATGGCAGCGGCGGCGCGGGAACGCAGGGTGATATCCTGTACGGACTGCGCTACCTGCTCGAGTGCAGGGATGGCTTTTTCTACTTCGTTCTTATCGAGGAGGGCGAGCGCGGTGAGGAGCTCTGCAGACTGCGCTGCTGGGGTGTCTGCGAAGGAGGTCTTGATCTCAGCGATGGTGGCATCGCTGTAGTTCTTCGCCTGAAGTTCATCGTTCACAGACTTCAGCTGTATGGCGTCGATGAGTCGTCCACCTGCGCTTTCCTTCTGCTGCTCGTCAAAGGAGTAGAAGCCGATGATGCCTGCACCTGCGACGGCGACGACGACGAGTCCGAGGAGTAGCTTCTTGTAGTGATTGTTCAGGAATATTTCATGCTTGGAGGGGCCGATTTCGATTTCGCCGATTGCCTTGATGTCTTCGGCACTGAGTGGGGTGGGATCTTTTTTGTCCATGATATGATTAAGATTGATAGTGTTTATTAAGAAGTTGGAGTCTGTCGAGGTTATAGTAATTATTCAGACCGAGGTTACGGTAGATTTCTAGCGTCGCCTGTGATTTGTTAAGCGTGTAGAAGTGGATGCCGTCTACGTCGTCGTCGAGGAGTTCTGCGCATTGGTTACTCGCGTAGTGTATGCCGACGCGTTCGAGTGATGCCTTGTCCCCGCCTGCGCGGTGCATAGCCTTGAGCAGGCGTGCAGGGATATTCGTACCCGCAGCGAGCTGAGCCATGCGGTTCATGCCTGAAATGGTCGTAATAGGCATGATGCCTGCGATGATGGGGACGCGGATTTCTAGGAATCGACAGCGATCGCGATAGTCGAAGAACGCGTGATTATCAAAGAAGAGCTGCGTGCAGATGTAGTCGGCACCTTCGTCTATTTTCGCACGGAGGTGGTCCATCTCTTTCAGACGGTTCGGGGTCTCGGGATGTCCTTCTGGGAATCCAGCGACACCGACGGTCAAGCGATAGGGAAGTCGCTGCTTCTCTTCCCAGCGGCGGATGAAGCGTACGAGCTCCGAGGCATGTGTGAAGGCGTCAGCTGACTTTGGCTGATGACGCTCGCGTGGTTCGTCACCACGCAGGGCGAGTACGGCGCGCGCGCCTGCGGCGATGTAGCCTTCTAAGATGCGCTCTAGCTCTTCTTCCGTATGCCCGACACAGGTCAGGTGGGGGACAGTGTTAATCCCCTTGCTCTGGATGTCAGTGACGACACTGCGTGTCAGCTCACGGGAGCTGCCGCCTGCGCCATAGGTCACACTGACGAAGCTGGGCTGGAACTCCTGTAGCTTCATCACGGTGTCTAGCAGTGATGCCGCACCTTGCTCCGTTTTCGGGGGGAAGAACTCGAAGGAAAAACTCGGGGTGCGATCGAAGAGTGACGAATCAGAGATATACATGTAAGAGGCCTTAGCGGCGGTGTGCGGTGCTTATAAGCAGGTGTATGTTAGGATACTTATAAGCTTTAGAGTGAGGAAGGAACGAGTGGCAGCTCCACTTCATTGAGTTCCTTATCGCCAGATGCATTTGGCTGCACAGCTGGTGGCTGAGGGAGGGCTGGCTGCGTAGAAGAAGGATCAGGCCACATGACTGCGGCACTTACCTGAGTGATGGCTAATACCTTATCACCTGCTTCAGGGATAATCTGAGCGATGGGATTGAGCGTTTCCTGCTTCACATTAGCGATGATGAGTCCTGCTTCCATGCCCTCGACTTCGGCTTCGCAGACGAGTCCTTCGCCACGTTTGACCACGAGGCGCTGACCACTCTTCATCGCGTCTAATTCTATGGGCGCGGCTGGTGTCACAGTAAGAATGCACCACTGAGCATCATAGGAGTGTACTTCACCCAGAAAAATAGACGGACCTCTCATGCTGGCATCAAGGGCACTCTGAGCCTCTGCTTTTTCACGCTCGATACGCTGCTGCACTCTGTCCTGACGCTGCTGCTCTTCTGCTAGCTGCGCTTCGCGGGCGCGTGCTTCCGCGATGACGAGGCGTTCTTCTGCTTCGATGAGGAGACGCTGCTGTTCTGTGGCGGCGAGCTGAGCTTCCTGCTGAGCCTGCGTTAATTGACTCTCTTCTGTGACGGCTGGCTGAGGGGCGAGTCTATCCATGCGCTCTTTGTGCTCCTGATGCTTACCCTGTAGGTGAGCGATTTGGGTCATACTCTGATACAGCTTATGGTCAGCCTTTTGCTGAGGAAGATAAAAGGCAACCACATAGAACATCATGGCAAGGGATAGGCTCAAAATAACGAGCAAGATAACGCGGAAAGGATTCATAAGACGGGAGTATAGTAAATTTAAATCGAAGATACAAGCATAGAATTCTGCATAGGCTTAGCAAGAAGGCGGGAGGATGAGGCTTTCCTTCCACTTAGCAAAAGCGCGATTCACATCATCAGAAATGCGCGCCTGCGGGGTGACAAACTTAGGTGTAAACCATGGGTAGGCTCCCACGAGGTCGTGATACACAATCACTTCGCCATCGCATGTCCCATGCCCACTGCCTATGCCTATGGTCGGTACTGGGCAGGCGCGTGTGATTTCCAGCGCGAGATCGGACTGTGTACACTCCATGACGAGTGAGCAGACACCAGCATCCACGAGAGCTTCCATGTCACGGAAAATATACTCAGCTTCTTCGCTGGATTTTCCATGGATGCGGTAGCCACCTGTTTCCTTAATGCGCTGGGGTAGGAGGCCTATGTGCCCCTGCACGGCTATACCTGCCTGCGTGATAGCGCGTACCTGCTCCGCCATGTCTGCTCCTCCTTCGAGCTTCACAATGTGAGCTCCAGCGCCGATAAGTGCCTGCGCAGTCTCAACGGCTTGGGCGGGTGTGTCGTAGGTATGGATAGGCATATCGCCGACGATGAGGGCATTTTTCACACCGCGCGCGACCATTTCCACATGGTGCAGCATGTGAGAGAGCTTCACATGTGTCGTGTCAGGGAATCCCATCATCACCATGCCGAGGGAATCTCCTACGAGTAGGATGTCAAAGCCAGCTTCATCGGCGAGGCGTGCTGTAGGATAATCATAGGCCGTGATCTCGGCTAAAGGTGACTTGCCCTTACGTGCTTGAAGAGCTGCGATTTTCTGTAAAAGGTCATCGTTCATGGTCGTCATTTATAGGGGAAATGTTCGGAGTGATTCTTCTGGTGAATCGGGAAGAGCTGCGAGAAGCGCAGAGACGCTGCGCTCTTGCCCCGCAAGAATGAGCTGGGAGTCTATATCACATAAAGGCTGGAGTACAAAAGAACGCTGCGCTGCGCGTGGGTGCGGAAGGCTAAGCTCGAGGCTATCGAGCTGCGTATCTCCGTAGCTGATGATATCTATGTCACAGCTACGTGGCTCACCATAAACGCCGTGACGCTCTCGTCCCAGTAATTTCTCAATACGCTGACATTCAGCTAAGAGCTCCTGTGCCGTGACGGAGCAGTACAGCTCGACACAGGCGTTTAAGAAGCAGGGCGAGCCCTCGGGGCAGCCCTGCGGCTCAGTCTCATAAAGCTGGGAGAGTCGCAGAGCGCCATAGCGTGCGTACAGCTCATCGCAAGCACGCTCTAGTGTCTCAAGACGGTCTCCCAGATTCGCCCCTAGGGCTAAGAATACACGTACTGGCTCCATCATTCAGATGAAGTAGAAGTTATATTTAAGAGAGGGAGGGGCGATTAGTCAGTAAAGCCCAGCACGTCCTGCATGTCATAGAGTCCCGCAGGCTTATCAGCGAGCCAGAGAGCCGCGCGTACGGCACCAGAGGCAAATGTCATGCGGCTAGATGCCTTATGCGTCAGCTCGACACGCTCTCCTTCTGTCGCGTAGATCACCGTGTGGTCACCGACCACATCACCGCCGCGCATCGAGTGCATGCCTACCTGAGCCTGAGGGCGTGCGCCTACGAGGCCTTCACGTCCGTGCATCACATCCTTTTCATAGCTCAGACCGAGCTCTTCACAGGCGATTTCTGCCAGACTGCGAGCCGTGCCACTCGGGGCATCGAGCTTGTGATGGTGGTGCATCTCGACGATCTCCACGTCGTAGGACTTGAGAATGCGAGTAGCCTTGCGCGTCAGCCAGAACAGAGTGTTCACCCCGATGGAGTAGTTCGACGCGAAAACGATAGGAATCTGAGTAGCAGCCTCGACGATAGCGGCTCGTTCTTCGTCCGTGTGCCCTGTCGTACCGATGACGAGTGGCTTCTTCTGAGCGATAGCCTCGCGGAGCAGCTCGCTCGTGAAGCCATGGAAGGAGAAATCAATGGCAGCATCCGCAGCGACCAAGGCCGCTGACACGTCCTGCCCCACGTCATGGGTCGAGCCCATTTCACTGAGTTCATTCAGCTCGACAGCCTGCTGTATAGCCTGCCCCATACGACCAGAAATACCTGTAACTAGAATCTTCATCTTCTGATTATCTATATGATAGAATGAATAGCTATTAGAGTAAGCCGTAGGAGCGCAGCATGGCTTCCAGTACTGGAATCTTCTCTTCAGCGAGTGGTGCGAGTGGGAGGCGCACCTCACTCGTCATCAGACCTTTCAGGCTGAGTGCCTTCTTGATGGGGACGGGGTTTGTATCGAGCCCCATGAGTCCTTGGAGAAGCGGATAGAGCTTCTTCTGAAGAGCGAGCGTCTGCACACCGTCGCCAGAAAGCGCAGTGTCGACAAGAGCCTTCATCTCGGCTGGGATGATATTCGATGCGACGGATACGAGACCCTGAGCACCGCAGGAAATGAAAGGAACGGTCAGTCCATCATCACCGCTCAGGATGGCGAAGTCGGCAGGAACAGCCTGTAGGAGCTGATTCACACGATCGACCTGCCCACCAGCTTCTTTAATAGCGGTGATATTCGGGCAGTCCTTCGCGAGTGCCGCGACTGTAGGCACGGCGATTTCTATACCACTGCGACCTGGGATGCTATAGAGCATGATGGGGAGCTTCGTGTTCTCCGCGATGGCGCGGAAGTGGCGATAGACACCTTCTTGACTCGGCTTATTGTAGTATGGGCATACCTGAAGCGTCCCCGTAGCACCGAGTGCCTCGGCTTCCTGTGTCATGGCGATGGCTTCCTCCGTGCTGTTCGAGCCTGTGCCAGCGACTATCTGACAGCGGCCAGCGGCGAACTGTACCGCAAGCTTTATCACTTCGATATGCTCCTCATGCGTCAGCGTGGGGGATTCCCCTGTCGTGCCGACTGGGACGATGCCATCAACGCCGGCTTTCACCTGTGCGTCAACGAGGGTGCGGAAGGCATCCACATCTAGTTGGTTCTCACGAAAGGGGGTAACAATAGCTGTATAAAGACCACGGTATTTCATAAAATGTACAGCGTGATTATAGCAAAGAGTCAAGATTTGTCACGCCATTTTTTAGACAAGAAGCTGTATTTTGAAATTCACAGGTCTTGGCGTAGATTAGCCTTGCATGAAGCGGTATTTCTGAGATAATACAGCCCGACATGCTTAATCAAGAAGTGATTCTCGAAGACGAAACGGCAGCAGTCCAGATCCCCGGTGGCAATGGACTCATGCTGCCAGAAGGTTCACGCATCTACATCACGCAGATGCACAGCCGTACTATCACGGCAGCGAGTGATCTAGGTCTCGTGCGCATTACAAAAGAGGAAGCCATACGTGCGAAGATCCTCCCCCCCGATGAAGAAAAGCCCGTGGACGCGGAAGCAGAGAATCTCCCCTTGGAAGACAAGGTCTGGAACGCGCTTCGCGAAGTCTACGACCCTGAGATCCCTGTGAACATCGTCGACCTCGGCCTCATCTACGATGTCGAGATAGTCGAAGTCCCCGGTCAGGGGGCACATGTGCATGTGCAGATGACTCTGACGGCACCGGGCTGTGGCATGGGTCCTCATATCATGTCAGAAGCAGAGTGCAATATCTATGAAATCCCCGATGTATCGGAAGTGGACGTGGAGTTCGTCTGGGATCCTCCTTGGAATGACGCGATGATGTCAGAGGAAGCCCGAATGATACTCGGCACAGCTTAATCAGGCTACTATGGGAGTGATCAGTATAGAGCTCTCCGATGAGGAAATGACGCATCTCTCTGAGATCGCCACCCTCGCCCTGCTCATGATGGAGCAGAATCCTATGAGCCGCGAGAATCCCCGCGCTCGCGAATGGGAAAAACTATGCACAGACATCCTCGCTGCCGCGAGCCACTCCCCTACCCTCCAGCCGCAGCTAGATTACGATGCTCAGAATGATAGCTGGGCACTGAGCCAAGAATACGCGGAGCACGCCCTTTACGAAGACGTGCTGGAAGAGTACAGGGAAAGCGTCTTCTGGGAAGAGCTCATCCAGCGACTCTGTGATCAGGAGCTTATCGATACCCTAGGCGCAGATCGAGCAGCGACCCTCAGTGAGGAGCAGCGCGAGCAGAAAACACGAACACTACGCCAAGCCCTATACCACGAAGTATCGCAGCATGGTCTGAGCCGATTTGGCTTCATTGGCTGACCCTGCTTACCGCGTATTATCCACCCTTTCGTAGGATGCGTCTCATCTGCCACAGGGAGATACAGATGGGAATGAGTCCCATAATAAAGAGGTAGACGAGATTACGCCAGATGGTGGAAATAGATCCCTCATCGCTCACCTGCTCCATTTCGCGGAGCAAGCGCGGCTGACGTGCCGAGAGGTAGAAGCCGCGCGTTTCATTCAGACGGGCATCTTTTCGTGCACTCTTCACACCCTCACGTATGGAGGTGAGTTCACGATTCGCATAGAAGAACTCCAGCGGCTGAGCTTTAGGATTATTGCTCATCTCGATTTGAAGCTTTGCGAGCTTATCGAGATAGGCACTATCTCCATGAAGTGCGGCATTGCGCACGCGGCGCAGCGTACGGCGTGCCTCGACATCATCATCGTGCTGGGAGTTCAGCGCGAGAACGGCGCGCTGGATGAAGCGTAACTCCTCATCACTGCCATACTCCTTCAGATACTCGCGTCTCTCATTAATGGTCGCAAGCTCCTGCTCCCAGCGATTCTCCTCCGTCTGCACGAGGAAGATAAGCTCGAAGGCGTAGCGCAGGGGGCAAAACTCAGCGATCAGAGGCACAGCCTTCGTCTTGATATCATGCGTCTCAGCGTCTTGGTAGGCGACACGATGGCGCAGCTGCCCTAGCTGGGAGAAGCTCTCTAGCTCAAAGGTAGGGATGAAGTCATTCATCTCTTCAAACTTCACCAAGGCTCCCGCGAGCAGGATCTGCGGCACCAGAATAAGCGGCACGATATTCAGAGCGACGCGCTCACTGCGCACAAAGGCAGACACCATCAACGAGATAGAAATCCCCACGAAAGCTGTCAAACTCATGATCCCAAGATGCATCCAGAACATGAGATGTATCTCCAGAATCCAATTACTCACCAGCAGATACAGCGCACACTGGATAGAAGCGAGACCTGTCAGCACGATTACTTTAGAAAGCAGGTAGCCCGTGACGAACACCTTATAATTACTCTCACGCTTCAGAATGGGTCTATCTCGCAGCACCTCACAGGCCGCAACCATGAGCCCGAAGAACATAGCAAGAATGATGGAGAGGAAGAGGTACTCCGACATGTGAAGAGCCTTGTAAAAGCTATATTCCTGCTCCGAAGCCGCGCGCAGCGTCCCTGCAATGAGCAAGCCGAGCACAGGTCCCTCAAGAAGCAGCGCGTACAGCCCCATGCGGCTACGAACACGCCCCAAAAATGTACGTATAACCCATATCTTAAATAGCTTGAAGAGATCATAAACACGTCGATTCGGGCGCGGCGTGATGGGTCTATGCTGCTTAGGCTCTTCTAACTTATTGCTGATCTGCTTACGGTAGATGAGCGATTCGAATCGCTCCTGCCAGAAGCGCGTGTTCTTATTACGGTGATGCTGAAAATGCTGCGTCGGGCTCTCTAAGACTTCAAACACATAGTCAGAGCCACCTGATCGCACGCTCTCCGGGCTGATACGCAGCTGCATCTCCTGCGCGGCATCTTCGAAGTAAGTCTGCATCTCCGTCGGACTGCCCCAGAATGCCATGTGCCCATGCTTATCCAGCACGAGCACCTTGTCAAATCTATTGAGCAGAGAACTCGCGGGGCGGTGCAGTGAGCAGAGCAGGATACGCCCCTCCGCCATGTTTTCCAGCGTTGTAATCACGCGCTCAGCATCCCCAGATGACAGCCCGCTGATGGGCTCATCAATGAGGTAGACTTCTGCGATACCTGTGAGGTCGAGTCCGAGGTTCAGACGGGAGCGCTCCCCATCGGAGATAGTCCTCTCCCCTGCGCGTCCGACACGTCGCTCCGCAAGATGCTCAAGGCCGATGAAGTTTAAAACGGTCTGCACGCGGCGCATCACGTCCCCAGATCTGAGGATAGGTCGACGTATGATGGTAGCCTGCTTGATATGCTCTTCGACCGTCATCGCCTCATCGAGTATGTCCTCTCGTGGGATATAGGCGATGTGGCGGCGCAGGGTCTGAGACTTATCACTGAGGACTTCTCCATTATAAAGAATACTGCCGTAGCTAGGGTTCTGATGCCCCGCGAGCAGAGACAGCAGTGTACTCTTCCCCGAACCACTCGGACCGAGTATGCAGGCCATCTCACCGCGCTTCAGGGTGAGCGCGATGTTATCCAGCACGCGTCCCGTGCGCGGAAAGTCCTTCGAGAGCCCCTTCACTTCGATCTGCTCGATGCTACCAGATTCTTCCTCCAGCACACCGATAGAGAAGCGGCAGCGCAGCGACTGAGCCTGACTGAGACTGATGAGATCGCCGTCCTTGAGCTCGATGGTATTCGTACGCAGCGGCTGGTTATCGACGAAGATTCCTATACAGCCTTCCAGCACGCGCAGCTGCCCCGTATTCGATGATCGAGAATAGCTTACTTCGAAAATGCACTCAGACGCGAGACCGGGTGTGAGCATGAGCGCACCGGGTCTATTCGTATTAGGAATATTGGAAACTAGGATTTTCTGATTTGTCGGACTGAGGTAGAATCGTCGCTCCTTGCCGAGGTACTGGGATATATCAGCAAAGATATAGGGACCTTTACCATCAATGGTGAAATGCGCGTAGTAGCCCGTCGTCACAGAGGCGTGATACTGCATCTCGTCCTGATACAGCTGCATCGTATGATCCTTTGACAGCAGCTCTATCTCTAGGCGCAGCCCTATGCGCATGCGCGCGATACTGTGGCGGGTGCGCAGTCGTGTCACCGTGAGCGTATCATCTTCAAGATGTACGTAGTTCACCACCTTCACACCGGCGTACTTTGCCTGTAAGAGAAAATGTACATGCTCATAGGAGATGCTGCATGAGGGCAGCTCGATCTCCTGCCCAGAATGCAAGGGGATCATGCCTCCCATGGGTAGCTCATGCCCGCGCACATAGAGTGGTGATGACGCATCATTAATAATGAGAGTGAGGTGGGCGCAGCGCAGGGCGCGGAAGCGTACGTTTATCGCGTCGCAGAGCAGCAGGAAATCTCCCTGCCCTAGCTGAGGGGAGAACACGATGTGCTGGATGATGCTCTCGCCCTTTTCATCTGAATCTTGCTGCTTTTTAATCAGATTCGCCACTGTCGACGGGAGCATATCTATCTTCAAGCCCGTGCAGACTTGTGTGAACAGATCCTCTTGCACTACCTGATCGTTTATCTGGTACAGAAGGGTGTAGATCTGCAAGGCGAGCGCGTAGCGTTCCTCCATCGTACGCTTGTTCGCGCCGAGAGTAAGCATGCCGTCTAAGGGGTACTGCGCCTCGTAAGCCGCGTCGAAACGCTTGATCAGCCACTGGTGCTCCACATTGGGAAAATTGTAACGCAGCATGTCAATAGCGGCATCAATATCCTCCAGCGTCACCTCATCTGTACGTCTCAGGATGGTGGCGAAGAGATCAATGATGATCTCCGCATAGCGACGCCGAGACTCGGTACGCGGCATGATGCGCTCGGGGATGCGCGTGAAGAGCCTCACAAAGCGGGCGCGAGCTAGGTGAGCGCGACGACGCAGATAGAGCCATGTTTTAGAAAATGAAGGAGGCATGATAAGCTAGTTCAAGATATGTTCTCAGCATCGGAGCAGGAGCGGACTCCAGCCCCAGGGCAGCGCGTTTCCCAGCCAGGGAAGTTCCAGCGGTAGGGGAAGTCCTTGCACTGCTGTGGCTTCACTGCTTGAATACGACAGCCCTGCTCTGTGAGCATGGCACAAGAGCCATCTTCACTGTCGATAATGGAGAGTCCCTGCCTGTTTCCCCGCAGACGGCAGAGCTCATTAATGAAGTCTATCTCTTCCATCTCAAGGTAATGAGCGATGGACGATACTTCATCTTCCGTGATACAGACATCACCTTCCCAGCGGCAGCACTTACCGCATCGTTGGCAGCTATGGATGATTTCGTCGCTCATTTTCAGGAGAATAGCAGATTTTTATGCAGGTGTAAAGCGCGCGATCAGCTTGCGATCGGGCGAGGCCATGGGGATGTCTGATAGCTGAGCCACAGGAATGAACTCCTCCCCCTCGGCTCGCGCGAGCGCGTCCTCAGGCACACGGTACAAATGCCGCGTGACCTTGTAGCGTGTCACACTGTAAGTCTGCGTCGTCATAAGCTCATAGGAAGCGAGCTCTTCTGCATCGCGCGCGGGGAACCTGTACATACCTTCGTGACGCTTCCCCTCTCGCTGACGCAGCAGCAGCAGTCCCTTCGCAGGGTGCAGACAGAAGATATCATGGTGGATGAGTTGGGTGATGGGCTTTTTCTCCAGCTTCACAGGAAGCTCGCTCGGACGCTCCGCCTTGCAGTACTCCTGTATAGGGCAGAGCAGGCAGCTAGGCTCGCGAAGCGTGCAGATGCGCTGTCCTAGCTCCATGATGGCAGAGTTATAGGCGCGCGCATTAAAAGGATGCACGAGCTCAGCGGCGAGCTTCCAGTGCCTCTTCTTCCCCTCGGTGCTGTCGATGGGGGTGGGATCATTTGTAAGACGTGCAAGCACGCGCGAAACATTCGCATCGACGAGAGGAGCGGATATATTATAGGCAAAGCTCAGCAGCGCGCCCAGCGTATAATCACCTATGCCGGGCAAGGAGCGGATCTGCTCTGCATCCCGAGGCATGACTCCGCCGTACTCCTCGACGAGCACCTTAGCAATGCGCTGCAATGAACGCACCCTTCTGTAGTAGCCCAGCCCCTCCCACGAGCGCAGGGCTTCCTGCTCCGACACGGCGGCTAGTGCCTCTGCCGTCGGGAACTGCTGCATCCATGCCTCATAGCGTCCGAGCACGGTGGATATCGTCGTCTGCTGGAGCATGAACTCACTGACGAGAATGGCCCAAGCATCTGTCGTGCGTCTCCATGGGAAGTCCAAGCCCTCGCGCTCAAACCAAGCCACAAGCGCCTCCGCGAGTGGATGCACCACCGCAGCTACTCCCTGTTTACTCATGGTGTCGCCCCTGGACTATGCGTCGTCGTGTAAATGGAGATATCAGCACTGCGGTTACCGAGCAGACTCTGAGCACGCTTCAGCGCGCGGCGCGTCGACATGTTCGAGTTCTTCGGATCGAGGAGGAAGATATTACTCTCCCCCTTCGCGCAGCCCTCTTGCAGCGTCGCTAAGATACCACTGCGGCGCAGGATGCGGTACACCGTGAGGCTAGAGCCTGAGATGAGCAGATGGCGGTTCTTCTCACGCATGAAGGTGATGAGTTCTTCAAGGGCGAAGACAGAAGTCGCATCCAGATTACGCGCATTACGCATACGCAGGATGACGATAGCGAGGCTGGGATCTTCCGCCACGCGCTGCACCTGCTTCTGGAAGAGATCAGCAGCCCCGAAGAACAGCTCCCCCTCGACGTGTACGATAGAAATCTGAGGCACGCGCTGCGCCTTATCATCCAGACGCGTGAAGCTTCCATCTCCATCGAGCGTGTACTCGCTGAGATCGGGCTTCGCCGCCTTACGCAGGAAGAGAGAAACCGAGAGCACCACACCGATGAAAATCGCAATATGCAGCGGCAAGATCAGCGTCGAAACAAAGGTGAGAATGAGCACGCTCGCATCCCCCGTCGTCGAGCGGTAACAAATACGCAGCTGACGGTGATCATAGAGCGAAATCGCATTCGCCAGCACGAGAGCCGCCAGCACGCTATGCGGGATGCGAGAGATCAGCGACACATTCGCGAAGAGGAAGATAATCCCCATCCCGATGATACCGCAGTACAGGGCGGCGAAGCGCGTCTTCGCGCCTACATTATAATTCAAGATGGAGCGCGTGAGCGAAGCCGAGCTAGGAAGACTCGTCGTGAAGCTCGATGCGATATTCGCCATACCGAGCGCGTAGGCATCCTGATTTAAGTTCACACTCTCCCCCGTCTTCGCGGACAGGGTCTTACTCATCACCGTCTGTTCCAGCATCGCAAGGAAGGCTATAGCGATGATGATGGGGAAGAGCTCGACGATATAATCGGGCAGATGTATCATCTGCGGAGGTGCCATAGAAATATCACTCATCGTGAAATCCTTCAGCATGAGTACATCACTGAAGTAGCCCCCCATCCACGGCTGACTCAGCACCCAGTTAAGCCCACTCATGATGATGAGGATAATCGTGAAGCTAGGAAGCCATTTCAAGTGCTTCTTAAAGATAAAGAAAAGAGCCAGTGAGATCACAGCGAGCACTGCTGGCTGCCATTCTATAGAATAGAGATGCGTCGCTATCCCCGTCACCATACCGAAAAGTGTGCTACTCGACGGCGTATCATGCAGACCGAGCACATAGCGCAGCTGCGAGCCCACGATGAGCGTCGCCGCTCCCGTGATGTAGCCTACCAGTACACTGCGACTGACGAACTGCAGCATCTCCGTCGCCTTGATATAAGCACCGATGAGACAGAGAACACCGACGAGGAAAATAATAATAGGAACGAAGAGATGCGGCTGCGCCCGAATCCCCGGTGACGCGGCGAGGAAGAAACTCCCCAGCATGAAGGCGGTCGCATTACTCGGACCACTCACGGTGAGGCTGCACTTCGAGAAAATAGGCGCGATGAATGTCCCTATAGCCCCAGCCATGATTCCATAGATACTGTCGAGCCCCGCCATGGCAGCGAAAGCCATGCACTGAGGAATACCGACGAGCGCGACATCGGCAGCAGCCTTCAAATCCGCACGCACATTCTTCCCCGTGTAGCCTCGAAACGCATTGCGTATGGGAGCAGGGTCAATAGCACCTTGTGAAAAAAAGCTTTTCACTGAACGGACGCCATACCTTAAGCGCAATCCCCAACCTGAACGTATCATATAGTGGAAATTTTACCACAGCTCACCGCTTTCTACAAGATAAATTCCAGTAACAAAACAGTAACAAAAGTGCATACAAGGAAAAAGCCCCCTTCTTGCGAAGGAGGCCGTAAAATATGATGAGCTCAGTCTATCAGCTACGTGCTTTCACATCAGCCTGAATAGCCTCCCAGAGGGTCGCAAGACGTGCGTCCACTTCTGCGATACTAGCATCGACATCGGCACTAGGTTCACCATGAGCGAAGAGGTAGAACTTAATCTTAGGCTCTGTACCGCTCGGGCGTACCGCGAAGCTGCGACCATCTGCGAGCTGCATGATGAGCATATTCTCCGCAGGGATAGGAAGACCTTCTACGTCGACCTCAGTGCCTGTAGAGAAGTTACGCACGCCAACAACTGCCGATCCGTCCATTTCTGCTGGTGGCAGCTGGATGTAGCTCTGTGTGAGAGCCGCGATCTTTGCCGCACCATCAGCACCTTCCATGACGAGGTTCTTACCCTGCTCTCGGTAGACTCCGTACTGGGCATAGATTTCATACAGGCATTCGAGGAGGCTCTTGCCCTGTGTCGCAAGGTAGGCATTCAATTCAGCGAGGATGAGAGCAGCTGCGTTTGCATCCTTGTCGCGGACGAAGTCCTGCGCGAGGTAGCCGTAGCTTTCTTCACCACCGAAGACGAAGTACTTACTGTACTGGAGACGGAGGCTGCGTGTCGTTGCCTCATCCATGAGGCGGTAGCCCTCGCGCTTATCCGCAGGGATAGCGGCTTCATAGTTCCCTAGCTTATCGGCAATGTACTTGAATCCTGTCAGCACGTTCACGGTAGCGATACCGTAGTGCTCAGCGATCGCGTCCTGCAAGGGGGACGTGACAAATGTCTTCACCTGCACGGCATTCTTGATATTACTCTCATTCACAATGCCAAGCTCTATCATGCTCATGCAGCGGTACCATGACATGAGGCTACCGATCTGGTTACCTGTCAGCAGCTCCATCTCTCCTGCCTGATTACGCACGGCGACTCCCATGCGGTCAGCATCGGGGTCAGTTGCGATGACGAGATCAGCCTGCTCGACATCAGCTTGCTTCATCGCCATGTCGAGTGCGGGTGGGTTTTCTGGATTCGGGCTAGCCACAGTGGGGAAACGTCCGTCAAGGCTATCCTGCTCAGCAACTGTGCTCACTTGATTGCCGATTTCACGGAGCAAAGGAACGATGCAGCGACCGCCTGTGCCATGAAGGTTCGTGAAGACGACCTTTGCGGAGCTACCAGCGAAGACCTCTGGGCGAAGAATGATCCCCTTCAGGCGGTCCGTATAGATCTTATCAAAGGAGGCATCGAGCACGCGCAGCTCACCTTGCTGATCGGCTGGGAGTGCGTCATAACTGTCACTTTCCAGTGCGTTCACCTCTTCGATGACACCCTTGTCATGCGGAGGGACGAGCTGAGCACCTTCATTAAAGTAGGCCTTAAAGCCATTATCATGGGCTGGATTATGAGAAGCGGTGAGGACGACACCTGCATCGGCATTCAGTTCGCGGATGGCAAAGGAAACTTCGGGCGTGGAGCAAGAGCCATCGAAGAGGGCGCAGTCGCAGCCCAGCTCCGTCGAAAGGCGTGCGCAGTACTCTGCGAAGTCGCGGGAGAAGTGGCGTGTGTCGTGACCGATGATGACGAAGGGCTTCTTCGTACGCCCTTGCTGCGCGTCGACAAAGCGACGCACATAGATGATGAGACCGCGCATCGCGCGTCCTACGTTGAAGTAATTCATACTCGCCGTCCCCACACATGGGAACTCGGGACGATCATTTTCCGCACCTGCGCCCTGCTCGGCGGCAGTGACGATGCAGCCTATCGTGCGACCGCGCAGACCACCAGTGCCAAAGGCCAGTGTCTTGAAGAAGCGGTTATTGAGCTCATCCCATGCTTGCTGCGCGATGAGCTCATCAATAGCTGCTGGTGCTTCGGTGGCCTGTGTGCCACGAAGTAAGAGCTGTATATTCGTAAGGGACTGAGGCAGGAGCTGACCTGCGTCGACGGCTTGTTGTAGTAGTGCTTCTCTTGCAGTATTCATGAAAAGTGTCTTATTGTTGAAAAATTAATCTTTTTGGGATGATAAATCGATGTTCAGCCATATACGCATAGCCTCCAGCGCGTAGGAGCCATAAGAGGAATCAGGGTCTATGGCATGCATTTCGAAGTAAAGAGCTTGGAGCATATCCGAGGGCGCTCCCGTACGACGGAGGTGTCCTGTGAGCACGGCAAGCAGTTCCTGTCTTTGGATTTTTGTGTAAATCCCGCTATCCATGATGCCACGTATGTAACGTATCGCAGAACCGTGCCCCTCTTGCTTATCCATCTCGACGAGAAGCGGCTCCCAGCTAAAGGAGAATCGCTTCCCATAGCCTTCATCATCCTTAGCCCCTTCGAGCTGCTTCGTGTAGTGCGATGGAACAGTGAGACCTATGTCAGCGGCTTTTGCGAGATTCTCCGCTAGTTTACCAGACTTCCTCCCGTCTATTCTTGTGAGAATCTTCTGCTGCTCTTTAAAATTATCTATATGCTCGTCTAGAATCTTTTTCGCGGTCTCAAGATCCTTCATTTCTTCAGCACTTTGGATGACAGCGCGTAGTGTTCCATCCCCGCTGATGATGGCAATGGACGGGTAGCTGTAGATCCCGCCAGGCAGATTCTTTCCACCCATGATTTTCTCGCGCTCGCGACGCTCCTTTTTATCAGGCATCTGGTAGATGGGAATCTCGATGAATATCTGAGATCCGAGACCTCGTTGTAGCTTGCGTCTCTTCACGAACTCTTCGTACTTCGCCTCGCTGACCTTATCATAGTTAGCACCATAACAGAAGGCTATAATAACCTTATTATCCTTAGCTTTTTCGAGAGCATCAGGATAGTTACGAGCCGTCGCCGCCTGCGCCGATGGGACCCCCGCTGCTAAAAACAGAGCTATGCCACAGAAATTAAAAAATATCTTCATCATCATTACATCTAATAAGGAGCTTACATGCGAATCTTCTTACCATAGACGTAGAATCCAAGAATGGCCTGTCCATGGAAGTCTGAAGCTTGGAGCTCTCCTTCACGTTTCAAACGCACGAAACGCGCAGTATTCACTACTTTCTTAAGATCATAGCGCACGACCTGACCTTGAACCTCACCTTTAATGGGAGGCGACCAGTTCTGACCATCTTCAGAATACTCTATGGTGAGGGGACGGCTACTGTTTTGCTCATTCGCCTTAGAGATACAGACCACACCTGTGAGAGAAGAGCGAGCTTCTAGCTCCACTGTGATTTCTGACTTCATCTGCATAGAACCGCCTTCTTTCTGCAAAACTGCCCAATGCAGCGCCACGGCTTCGTTGTTATCCATCTGCCTATCTCCCTTGATGAGTCCTTTAGTAGACAGTAGTGTACCCGTAAAGCCACGGAAGCGGAACTTATTCTTAGGAAAGTTCTTCTTGAAGCGGCGATTCGTGAGCTTCGCAATAGTCTGAAACATGCCACGATCCCCATTCTCAACAGCTTGACGTAGAGCGGAATTCATCGCATTCCATGCCGCATCTTTATGTCGCTTCGATGCTCTAACGCGTCCAAGCGCGGAGACGACGACGTCCGTGAACTCTTCTTTCAGCTCAAGGGTCTGCTCATTTTCTGGCAGCTGATCCACATAGCTCAGAGCCCACGCTATCGAGGCACCCACATAATCGGGGTTACGCACGAGCTCGCGAAGTGCCATCTTCATGAAGAAAATCTGATCATCCGTTTTCTCGAAGGAAGTAAGCTGGCGAGAGAGAATACCATTCACATCCCAGCGATTTGTCCCCATCGTCTTACATTCCTTGAAGAAGGAGGAGAAGATTCTGGCTAAATCGTTTTTATTCGATACGAGCGGGGTGAGATGAGGGTAAATATACTTACTCAGCATGATCGCGGATGCATTATGGAACTGCTGATTGAGCCCCTCATTCACGATCTCACTAAGCTCCGTCCACTTCGGTAAATTCTCCGGTGCTTTGTCGCGCAAGAACGCGGCATACTTAAGAAGCACAGGCCAGTTATTCGGCTGCGAGAGTAGCGCGTCTTCATAGCAGAGGAAAGCACCATGCTTCTTACGACGCGATGTTAAAAAATCCCCGAGAGCCGCTAGCTGATCTGAAACCATCGTCTGCTCGACATTACTATACAGAGTCTGCGTGAGCACGAGGAAATCCCAAGAATGCTCACCCCACATCGTCTTATGCAGGCTGTGCTGCCAGTATATGGAGTTCGCGCGAGACCACTCGTTACCGATGCGCACCGTGTACGCGCAGTGACCAGGCTCTCCCATCGTAGCGGCTGGAATACCATTTGCCAGTGCGGCAAATGTTCCGTAATGCGACAGAGCACCACACACACCACCCACCTCGCGATGTGCCAGAGCGATGATACCGTCGTAGTACTTCATGAACGCAGCGAGATAATCAGGCCCATGGATGGAGTCGCCCGCCACATTGCGCAGACGGTAAGGCACCTGATAGGCAGCCCCCGTATAGCCCTCTACAGGGAGACGAACATTATCGCGCAGCCATGTAAGATTCTTCACACTCCCCCACTTATCAGGCTGAGTCGCTCCCATCAAGAAGCGAGTCTCCCAATATTCGAGATCATCGAAGATGACATTGAGCTTACCTGTATCATAGCTATCATAATAGAAGTTAAAACGATCGACAAGCAGCTTACTGCTCCAGCCTTCACGCGCAAACTCGAGAGCACCAGTCGTCGCTAGTCGACGAGCGACTGCGTCATTGATGAGCTCGTTTCGCCCACTAAAGACACTGACTAAATTACGCAGAGCTACAGGGAAATTAGTAGTAGATCCCGAGTAGAGGAGACCTTCCAGCCAGTTAAGATCATTACTCAAGAGCGTCAGGGTGGAAACACCTTCCATGCTGCGAGTCAGCTGCTTAATTTCCGCAGGTGTCGCTAAGGTAATTAACTGGAACACAGCAAGATCCTGTCGATTCGCAGGGTGCTGCATGAATTTCCATATATCCTGCTGCGAGAAGTCACCGAGTCGGCTCAGCATACGCTCAGAAAGAGTCTTTTGCAGCTGCTCAGGATTCATCCAGTCAGCATTCGTGAAGGTTTCTGTCTGCTTCAAACCCTTTTCTGGATCGCGCTCCTTTTCAATGATGCGAGCGAGAATACGAGTTTTCGTTTTCACGCCTGTTTTACGTGACCCCTTAATGAGACTCGAAACACGATCCTGCTTGGGGTCGAGGGGGATATCCTCGACCTCAGCCACAGTCGCAATCTCCTGAACTACCGTATCGTCAGGCTCGTAGGAGTTAATATCATAACTGGGATCTACCACTGGCATCTCCTCCGTACCATCCTGCTCTGTCCCCCAGGTGGCAAGAGCGGCTTCTGCCTCTGCATCACTAGCATAGCTAGAGGCATCGCCCCCAGTGAAATCTATAACCACCCCTTCGGGTGGCACATAGGTATCTAGTTTTGATGTATCGACAGCTTTCTCCAAATCTGGTTCGACGGTAACGAGAATTTTAGTTACCTCATTAAAACGAAGCAATGGGAAGCTGGCATAGCCTAACAGCATAGCCACCCCCATGCCTCCAAGCATTGCTGGGAGTTTTGTTTTCATGTATTAATAGATGTAGTATGAGCGTTCATGTATAATTCTTATCAATCCTCAAAACAGCGAATGCCTAGCACCATCGCTATCGTGAGCGTATTTCCTCTATAACCGTTTTTGCCGTACGATTAACGAGGCTATCAGGATGCGATTCTAATTTCTCGATATAGGGTATAGCTGCGGCTGTACCGTACTGTTTTAGATATTTTAAAATATTTCCTATAAGCTGAAGATCGCGAGTATTTGAAAGGATCTCTAGAAGCTTCCCTTCAGTACCAGCACCCAGCTTCACCAACTGAGCATGCCAGACGATAGGATTCTTCACCCAGAGCTGGATAATGGTATCCGACATCTCTTCACCGCGAACAGCGAGGAGGTAGTCCACGATAGGTGTAGGTGTCTGCACACCATTCATCTGATTCATTTTGAAGAGCTTTTCAGCCTCATCAGCAGTGCTCTTATTATCAGGAGCAGAATAAGTAATCAGCGTCTCCACCAGAGCAGTATGCGTCTGAGGCTCAGTACTCCAGTTATCTTGCAACACTTCGTTAAGCGTATCGACGACATCAATACGCAGCAAGGGGGAGTTTGCCGTATTCAAAGCGAGTGCTGCTTGATAGACTCGCTCGGGAATCTTGCTCTGTAACTCTTCTATGTTCGCATTAACGAAGGAGGGATGCGAAGGGGTGTTTATCGACTCTGGGCTATAATTATTCGTCATGCGTGAGACTTCACTATCATAGTTCACTTCATAGACACCCTCTTCAGCATTACTGTAGTGAATGTGCCCAAATCGCTGAGCAATAGCCGTCATATCGCTCATCTGACGTGTCGGAGTCTCGACGATGATGAGATAACCTTTCTTCTTACTATACAGAGCCTTATATGACGCAGTAGACAAACGAGCTATCGCATCCAGAAGATTATTGCGCTGAAGGGGGTCGGCCTCATTAATGAAGAAAGCATAGACTGAGTTATGGCTCTGATTACGGCGCATACGCAGTGTTTCTAAATCAGCTTCGCTGAGCAAACGCCCACGAACCGCAGGAGCATCGCGCTTCGTTGCGGCTTCAATAGTCGCGATATCATCGGTGCTATCGACAGGAATAGTAGACTTAATCATCTCCGATAAATTAGGCGCAAACCAGCCAAACACGAGTGTGAATAGTGCTGCAACGCGGAAAAGCTTCTTGTGACGTATACTTGCTTTGAATATGAATCCAGCGGCCAAGGCGCAGAACGCCATGGAGAAGATTCGCATATATCCCGAATCTAGGCTTATGATAGCTGCGGGGTTATTACTGCGATCATTGATCAATAGACCAAAAATACATACTGCCAACAAAAATCCAGC
The DNA here is from genome assembly GCA_964370425.1 of uncultured Akkermansia sp. Lineage (GTDB taxonomy): Bacteria > Verrucomicrobiota > Verrucomicrobiia > Verrucomicrobiales > Akkermansiaceae > Akkermansia. The sequence continues at coordinate 29,988 of CAYJJD010000030.1, forward strand.
GACAATCACATTAACACGCCCAGATGCTGTAAAGTGCGTACCAGAGTTATAGCTCTGGTGCATGATCTCAGCACGATCGCGCTGCTTCTTGCGAATATCATCTAAGTTCGCTACGATTTCCTCACGGAACGTATTATCCAGGTTCTCTCTCCCTGTATTGGTAAACTCGTCTCTTAGACAGGCTGGACAAATATCCGTGTCGCTAGAAGTTGGATAGAATATTTTTCCACATTTTGAACATTGATGCTCCATGAGCTATTTATAGCATGTTCACGATTCTTTGGCAAGGCTTGATTTCGCCATGACAGAGCGCATTTTCTATTTACGCTACACAGAATGATATTTCCATAGATATAGGAGTCATCAAGATACGTCTCCATATAATCATGTAAAACGCTCATAAAAACGAATCTGCCTCTTTTCTGAAAGTGTTAAGCGGACTTGAAAAAGCAGCAGCTTCAGATTTTACATGCCGTTTGGAGCGAGGCGTATCAGAATAAGAATCGTGATTTCAAGGTGCGTCTAATCCGTTCTGTAGGGTGTACTATGACGTTTGACTAGCACGGGGATGGGGAGATGGTGCTTACGGAGAAAACGTTTTAATTTCCTAGCCTCTCTGAGGGCTTCTGAGGGAGAAGAAAAGTGTAAGCTGCCGAACGCTAGCGGAAAAAACTTTTTCAAACGACGGTGACGTAGCCCCATAAAGCCACGCTTCGTATCTGAAATCGCAGGCCGCGCCAAGAAACCACCTCGCAGCTCACCTTCTGTAGCACCCTGTAGGGGGACTGGATATATATCTATATCAAGCACAAGTCCCTTCTTTCCCGCGGCCCAGCACCGCATAACCCAATGCGGAGTCGATAGACCATGCTCTGCATCGAACTCCATGCTTAGCAGACGAGGGAGACTGAAGACGAAAATCAAGGGAAAAACAAAGATGGCTGTAAACAGAATCCACACGCTAGAGAACACGATCACCATAGGGTCACCCGCCAGCGCAACAGGAAGGAAATCACTAAGCCCATTCCATGAGAAACACACGGTCAAGATCAGAAAAGCGAGGAGAATCGCGCGTATGGCAATAAAGCTAGTCTGTGATCGCTCCATGCTCACGCGCAGACGCGTACCCTCTACCTCGAAGGTACAGCCACTATTCTTGCAGCCTAGTCGATGTCTACTTAACATTCCAGCATCTTACCACTGCATGATGTATTGTAAAGCTTAAATGACTGCTACCTAAAAAACAGAAGCTGCTGAGCCCCGTTCTATAAAGAACAGAACCCAGCAGCTTTTTACAATTTAAAGAACTGCACTCTTAGAATAAGTCAATCTCTGCCACGGCGACTTGCTTGCCATCGCGTGCGATCTCGGTGACTTCGATTTTAATGAAGGCAGCTTCGATGCTTTTCTTGAAGTAATGGTAACGCTTGCTAGGATCGTTAATTAGGTTACCGAAGTCGAAGCTATCGACTCGCTTCCAGTTTTTTCCGTCGGAGCTGGCGAGGACGCGCCCCTTCGCCATCATACCCTTTGCATGCTCTGTCTGTGGCGTGTAGGCGAAGCCCCTGAGCTTTTGCTTTTTCCCCAGATCTATGGCGATGAAGTGCTTCTCCCCAGGCTGAGTCATCCAGTAGCTGCGATTATTCGCATCCATCATGTTGGAGGCTGGGTGCTTCGCGTCGTGACTGCTCTGCCCGATGAGTTTCCAGTCCTTCTTAGGAATACCGATCTGCTCGCTTGTGACAGAGCCAGAAGCTCCGTTACTGATGGCGACGGCCTTCAGGACGACATTTCCACTGTTCACCGCTTCTGTGTAGGTGGGCGAGTCGGCTGTAGGGGTGCTTCCATCCGTGGTGAAGTGGATGCTCATGCCTGTGTTCAGGTTCGCCGTGCTCTGCTGACCATGGGGCTTCCAGCCGAACTCTGGCTTGAAGGGCGTGATGGTGACCTGACCGTCTCTGTTCGTCTGAAAGACGAGACGTGGTGGACGAGACTGGTAGTAGTGAGCCGTGATGTTGCTGAATGCTGGCTGGAGACGTGACTCCAGCACGCGAACGCGGATCTTATCCGTCGTCACAGGGTCAAAGCGCAGGATGCGCTTGTAGCCTATGTTACTCGATTCACTAATCTGCTTCCACTGACCACCAATCATGGCATCTACGGCGAACTTCTCGACGCGCTCGCTATGCGTACGGATGGCTTCTTGCAGGACTAGTCGGTTGAGCGTGATGGATTTGGGGGTAGTGATAACGATAGAGTTATCCTTCATGACTAAGTAGGTGTCATGATTCCCATCGAGCACTTCCTTCGCGCCTGTCGCACCTGCGAAAAGATCCGTATCGTAGGTCTTACGGATAATTTCCCCTGTTTCTTCGAGTACCTTCACTTCCGCATCGGAGAGGCGACCGTCGCGGTTCGGCGTGACATTCAGCAGGAAGGTGGCGTTCCCACCGACGGAGCGTTCGTAGATGTCGAAGACATCATCGACGCTTCGAATCTTCTGGTGTACATCATCGCGGTAGAACCAGCCTTCGCGGATGGAGGTGTTCACCTCGGCTTGTTGGTAGAGGAGGAACTTTGCCCCGTAGAGCTGCTCGCGGCTTCCGAGCATCTGACCTGTCATGTCGGCGAAGGGCTTGTTCTGGTTGATCTCATAGTTGAAGGGGATGACGTTCCACTCCGTGCTGCGTGTCGCACCGGCTTCATTACCACACCAGCGGATGTCAGCGCGTCCGAAGATGACAGCCTCTGGTGCGAGGGTGCGGATGAGCTCTTCCCATGCCTTGTAATTGTACTGCTGATTACCCTTACGCTTCGGATGCGCGCCGTCAAACCACAGCTCATGCACAGGACCATACTCGGTGAGCAGCTCGAAGAGCTGGTTGAGGAAGTACTCATTATAGTCATCGACTTCGAACTGGAACTTCTTCTTATTCTTAAAAGGGCGATTAGGCACGTCACGTGGGATGGTGCGCTTCGTGGTCTTGCTCAGGTTTCCATAGAGTCCCTTGGCGTTTTCTATCTGATAGAGGTCGGCTGGGGACAGGTAGATACCGAGCTTCATGCCGTACTTCTGGCAGGACTTCGACAGGTCTTTTAATATATCGCCGCGTCCATTCTTGAAGGGGCTCGACATGACCCCCTGCTTCGTGTAGCGACTCTGCCAGAGTACGAAGCCATCATGGTGCTTCACGGTGATGATCACCTTCTTCATGCCAGCGGCTTTCATGGCGCGCACCCATTGGTCGGTGTCGATTTTTTTCAGATCGAAAACGGCAGGGTTTTCGAATCCATCACCCCATTCACGTCGGGTGAAGGTGTTTGGCCCGAAGTGGACAAAGCCGATGAACTCATTGCGCAGAGCTTCCCACTGATTCGCTGTAGGCACGACGTGGGCGGCTTTCTTAATGATAGACTCCTTGGATTCACCTTCTTTGAGTTCGATCATATTACTGGTCTTGATTTCCTCGGCGACGAGCGCGGGGATCAAGGAGCTTATCAATAGTGATTTTAATAGCATATATGTGTTATTATAATGATGATAGACGCCATCATGAGAGAAAGCCATTTGCTTACTTCACTTCATACGATAGGCACCTAGCTATACGTTTTCTTATTCTCCACAGACAGTCGACTGAGGAAAGGAAGTAAATAGTCTAGCATTCTATTTTCAGTTTTCAAGCCAATTTTTCAGAGCGTGAGACTTGATACACGAGCTATCCTATTAAGGGGACTTTGCAAAATTAGTCTGTATGCCACCCTAGAGGCGCATTATTGAT
>CAYJJD010000031.1:0-33454 GCA_964370425.1 uncultured Akkermansia sp.
GAACAAAAAAATCAATCAAAATCTTGGGCTGCTAATTGCGAGAACCTGCCTTTAGCTAGCCATTATTTTTAGGCTGCCGTAACGATTCACTAGCGCAGCAGCTTCACCACACTAGACACGACTCCGAAGAACTCGGCACCGAGCTCAGGTGTGATCTCGATGGGCGAGAACAGTGGATTCTCAGGTAGGAGACGCACCTTCCCGTCCAGCATCTCCAGTCTCTTCACAGTGAAATCACCATGCACAGCGGCGATGACGATATCACCATTCCTCGCTTGGAGAGCTCTATCCACAACGAGCACATCCCCATCTGAGATGCCTGCACCTATCATACTCTCGCCGCGCGCCCGTATAAAGAAGGTCGCCTGTGGGTGCTTCACACAGAGATCCATGAGATTGAGCGAATGATTCACCTCACCAGCGGCAGGTGAGGGAAAGCCCGCCGCCACTACCTCTTCAAAAAAAGGAATAGAAGCCTCGGGCGGCTGAGATGGGGAGGGCTTCGGGGACTCGGAGAAGAAACTCTTCATATTCTATGGGATAGTTATATCACAGCGGGCAATATATAGCAAGACCCGTGCTTAGCATCGGTGTTATTTACAATTTTCTTGCCTTTTTTGCAGAAAAGGCTTGCATGATTTTTAGATTTTGGTATAGTTCTGTCACGCAAACGCGGGTATAGTTTAGTGGTAAAACATCAGCCTTCCAAGCTGACTATGCGGGTTCGATTCCCGCTACCCGCTTAAATAAGAGGAGCTCCAAGAGCTCTTTTTTTTTTGTATGTATTGGAAGCCGCCTCTTCCTCTCTATATGTGGGCGTGGCATAGACTCGAATTCTGATTTACATTGAGATACCGATTTGATATAAAACAACTATGGCTAAGAAGAAGGCTGTAAAAAACACGGGAAATGCCCTGACGCGGCAGGATAAGGCTGACCTTCAGGCCTATCTCACGTGGCTGCGCACTTTTGAGCAGCAGTACAGGGAAGGGGAGGATAAACTCGATCTCGACCCCTGCCCATCCTTAGAAAAACAGCAACTCATCGCCCAGATACATACTGCATTCGACGGTGTCCGCTGCCGAGACGAAGACTGCCTCCTTTATGTCGGGATGGCGCGCGATGACTACCAGAGCCCCTACGTATGCCGCGAGCTCGCTAAGCTGGAAGAGCGAGACGACTGGACACGCATCCCCATAGAGCGCGTCGCCGCCTGTCTCGATAGCCAGCTCTACCTAGGCCCAGAGGCCACGCGATTTTTACTCCCAGCCTTTATGGTGGCAGAATTAAGCACAAAAAGACTGTGCATCTGTACGGGCTTGGACACATGGTACTGCATGGAGGCGGACGATACTTCTCGCTGCCGCGAGCGATTATCCCTGCTGAATCCAGCCCAGCAGGAAGCACTCAGCGCGACGATGATGTATCTCAGACGAGCCGAACTCAGAATGGCTAAAGAATACTATGACTATGGCGAAGACGAGGAATTTCACAAATTACTCCCTTGGGAATGGGATGAACTCCGAGCAATGGGCGAAAATCTAGAAGTAAACGAGTACCTCCTCGTCAAGGGACTGTATGACTCTGAGTAAAAAATTAATAGATACACGAATATGCAGCGAATCGCAATAACAGGCTTATCACGCGCGGGAAAAAGCGCGTTTCTGACCGCCTTGCTCTGGAATATAGAGCATGAAATGGCGCAGAAGCAGAAGGACTTCCGCTCCTTTTCTGCGCTGAAAAAATATAAGGACATGAGCTACGAGGAAGTCACCGACTCGGACTTACTGAAGCTCCTACAGACGCGCGCACCGCTCACCCCCTTCCTCTTGGATAGGAAAATAGATGAGTTTAAGTCGGGGAGCTTCCCCTCTAAAACCACGAACTGCGAAAGCATCTGCTTCAAGCTAAAAGGAAGCTTCCCCCAGTACCTCTCAGTGCTTAACCCCATACGCAGCTCCAAGCACCTGTATTTTGACTTCCCCGGTGAGCGACTAGAAGACGCACTCATCAACGAGCAAGAAAGCTACGCACAATGGGCGGACGAAGTCCATGAATACCTGCACGGCGAGAAATACCCCCGCTGCCGCGAACTCTCAAAGGAATACCGCGATCTCCTCCACCATACCGAGACCAGCCCCGCAGCCATCATAGCCTCCTATAAAGAACTCCTCTACGCCTTTGCGAAAGAAGCCCTCCCCGTGTCGCCATCCTCCTTCATGCTATCCGCAGAAGGACAGCGAACGAAGAAGTCGAACTACCAAGAAGCCATCTGCGGACTCAGCGCAGAAGACGAGTTCGTACCGCTTACCGACAACTGGAAAGACACAGAGCTCTATAAAAAGATGGAGCAGTCCTACCAGCAGTACAAGAAAGCACTCGTCGCCCCCGTGTTTAACCTCGTGAAAACAGCCGATGTACTCATCGTCCTACTAGACATCACCGATATCCTGAAAGGCGGCTACCAGCGCTACCGCTCCAGCCTCGAATGGCTGAACAAAATCCCCCAGATCTGCAAGCCCAGCTTCATCACAAACCCCTTTAATCTCGGCATAGGTATCAAGAAAGTAGCCTTCGTCGCGACCCAGTCAGACAGAGTCCTCAGAGAAGACACCCCACACCTAGAGCAGCTCCTCCAGCAGCTCACCCGCAAGGCGACAAAGGATCTCATCGCCAGCGGATTCTCCCACGACGACGTGAAGCGATACTACTGCTCAGCCTGCGTGTCCACAGTCCTAGTAGAAGACGGGAAACTAGCCGCCTTCTTCGGCGGCGAGAAGAGAGCATACACCCCAGAGCGCATCCCCGAGAACTGGCCGACAGGAATCTGGGACTCGAAAGCCCCCATCCCATACCCATCCCCCCCACCCATCAGAGGAGACGTACCCCCACAGTCTATTAATCTAGACCAAATACTAAAATTCATCATGGAATAAACGCGATGACGAAAGACGACGACTACTTACAAGCAGACGATGCCGCGATCAAAGCCGCAGAACAGCAGCGGACGCACACCGCCACTGCCACCACAACCACCGCCGCCCCGCAGCGCCGCGACACCGTACTGAGCACCCCCTCACGCCCCGGAGACGAAGACGCACTCGACGCCCGAGTCATCGAAGACCAGACCGAGAGCTACTACGGCGAGCTAGACTTCCTCGGCTCTGATACATCGCGAGAAGATGAATACAAGGAAGCACTCAAGCCCCCCTACCTCCTCGCCCTCTGGTCGAAGCTACTATGCTTTTTCATCCTAGCAGGCGCGGCCCTCTGTGGCATGCTACTCATCACCCAGATCGCCTCCTTCTGGGCAGACATAGCCAGCCTGCCACCCGCACTGCGCTGGGGACTCTCCATCGCCTGTGGCATATTCGCGCTAGCACTGCTATTCGTCATCACGAGAATATTCTGCTTCCTCTGGAAGTATAGAAGCCTCAGCAGCATCAACCTGACAAAGGTAAAATCCCTCTCCCACATCGAGAAGTACAAGGCCTACGCCCAGCGCGACATGGAAAAGTGCAAGAACGAGCTACTACAGATGCTGAAGGCATACGACACCCGCAAGCTGAGTAAGTATAAGCTAAAAGACAGCCAGATCCTAGGCATCACAGCCTATAAAAATGAACTATTAGAAAAATCCGACGGCATCCTCACCGCCGAAGGCTGGCTACAGGAATATCAGGAAAAGTTCCAAGCAGAACTCATCACAATAGCGAAGGCACGCATCAGAGCCTACGCGCTGAAAGTGGGAGCTGGGACAGCCGTCTCCCCCATCGCCATCATCGACCAAGGACTCGTCATCTACGGCAGCCTCTGCATGAGCCGCGACATCTTCGAGATTTTTAACCTGAAACTCAGCAAGCTCGACAATATAAAACTCCTAGCGTGGGCCATCTACGCGACCTACTTCGCAGGAGTCGCGCAAGAGATGATCACCGAATCAGGCGCGAACATCATCGACGGCCTGAGCGATCCCGAGCTCATGTCTGAGCTCGGCACCTTTGCGACAAAGTTCGTCACCGTGAATGCCACCAGCGGAGTCGCGAACGCCCTGTTCACCTGGAGAATAGGAAGTTTTACGTTAAGGAAGATCACGATAAAAATCTAGCCTTTTCTCATCATCATCACACAGAGCTAGTCAGCAGCCAACTCCTCTGCGTCCCATTCGATAATGCCGAGATCAATAAGCGCATGTACTAACTGCGAAAAAAGCTTAAATCTCCACTCCTTCTGATAAAACTCCTCCTGATGCTGAAAGACAGCCAAGCCCTGATTCTCGCCATCAAGCTCAAACTCACAGCCTAGCTCACGACTATAGAACGCTAAAAACTCAGCCGTCGCATGAAGAAGAGTTTCCTTAGAAATTTTAGAAAATTGACATCCCTCCTTGTCTCTTAATACACCGAGTACACTCTTGAGCTTATCCCCTGTAGGACAGGTACGCCCCTCCATGCTCAGAAAATGCGAGATCAGGTGAGCCTCCACGCTAGGATAACTCAGCAGAAGCATCCCCGCGCGATCCATACCATTATCCAGCGAATCAGAAAAGCGCGCCAGATAATCGCGAATCCTATCGGATGGAGCATTAGACTTAGGATCACGGTCAAAGATATAATAAATCCGCGCCGCGTTGAGCCGAAACCCAGTCCCCTCCAGACGCCTATTCTGCCTATCGAAGAAGAAATCATCACCTGTTTGCTCATCCTTTTCCTCAATGCTCGCAATAAAAGACCCCTTAGTGTTTAACACCAAAACAGCAGAAGGGTTTATTACGCCCTTGCGTAGCACGATATCGGAATCTCCACCCTTTACATGGTGAAACTGATAGCCCAAGATCCTTTCAAATATAGCCCTGAGATACTGAAACTCCGTTTTCACGCCCTCGACGAAGAAGATCACATGGCCTATATTCTTCTCACGATTGATCTTCATCTGGCTGGGGATCGTTAAACTCAGGCAAGCCACCAAAGACACCGCTCAAGTACATCTTCTCCACATTCTGCGCCAAGCGCGGCTTCACAGAAGAGAAGCGCGTGACTACACTCCCAGTTGGCGTAAACTGAACGGCGTACTCCTGATCTGGACGCAGAATAGTATTATCCAGCAGATTTGTCGAATGCGTCACCAGAAAGAGCTGGCTTTGAGACGAGTGTTTCATGAAGTACTTGATCAGTAATTCTTCTAACTCATTGTGAAGACTGCTTGAAAACTCATCAATTACCAACAAGCAAGGACGCGAAAGTGCAACAAAAAACATATGCAGCAGCCTGAGAAGTGCACGGTTACCTGTAGATTCTAAACTTTCGGGTAAAGCATATGTTGATCCATGGGTAAGTTCTCTAGAAAACATAATTTCAGGCTTAATTTTCTGTCCGAAGCTATTCATTCCTCCTCTATTTATTTTGACTTCAATGCGTTGCTTGAAGTTGTACTCTTTAAAAAAGTTATTAAACCTATTTGTACCAGTACGTTCTAAATATTGATAGATATCTCCTTCTTGAGGATTAACATAGAAACTAAAATCAGAATCAATCTGGTGGACATAGATAGAATCACTCAAGAAAGAGAACCACTGTTGTAGAAGATCATTACCTTGAAACTTAGTATTAAAGTACAACGTGCGAAGGAAGAGAACATCATACGCGACATCACTTTCACTATACTCTATTCCCTTGGGGTCTGCTATCTTAGACCATGCCGATTTTTTCGATCTTTCCATGAAGAGGTCACCATTCAGAAGAAGTTGCTCATGTTGAATATCAGAATTACTCCCAGAAGTGAATTGGTAAGATATTTTTTCATCATTAATGAGAAAATCATATTTCAATGTCACTGGGGCCATAAAAGGCGAAGATCCAGGAGGAAGGAAACTCATATAGAAATTTCCATCATAAGAATGCTCACCGAAGAGAAGCTTTAAGAGAACTTTAATCGCCTCTAGCACGCTAGATTTTCCCGAGGCATTTGCTCCGACAAAGACTGCGCCTTTTAATACGCCATTCTCCGCCACATTCTCAGGGAGAAATGCGTAATTCGTTTTACGAAAGTCAATCTCAGTGCGCTCTTTAAAGACTTTGAAATTCTCGAGTGTGATCTTGGTTAGCATGGCATTTCAATAATGAACTGTTAAAATTATACGCCTGCTACACTAGATAGCAAGAAAATAGCGACTATGTGAAATACAAATTGTAATTTTTTTACGTCACACTCTTGCCGAGATTATCTCAGTGAAAAAGAGTATACGGTATTCGTTTTTATTATAATGATTCGCGAAACGAGTATGTCAGCTATATAGTGAAATTAGATTTTTTTAAGAATCCAGTCTCTGGATAGTAAATCACTCATACTTAAATTTAGTCGATTATCTTGCGGCTTTAGTCCAAGTTTACTATTTGGCTTAAATAAGATTGAGAAAATATTATATGCAAAAGATTTCATATTCATTGGAAGATGTGAAAAATTAAACTGTTGTAAAATACATACCAAGTTACTGTTGTCAGCATACCTCTCTATGAATTGATCCCAATCCTTTGATTCATATCCATTTATAAATGAGTTGTATTTTGATATAGAGTGAATTTTTAATCCTATTAAGAAAGGGAATAAGAGGCATGTAAATAATAATTCTGATGAATTAGATGATGTTTTGTTTTTGAAATGCTTGTAATCGTTATGTATGATGTTTACTTTTTCTATAAACTGTGCCATGTCACGTAATGAGAACTTAAAATACGCACTTACAAGATCAATCATGAAATAATTGAGAGTACGTGAGTCATAGCCGTTCACTGTTAAATAAAAATTACTTTTTATATTAGGGAGCGTGAATTTCGTATTAAAAAAACGGTTCAAATAACTAGATGCATTAAAGTCTTGTCCGTAGCAATGTTTTATGGAATGTTGAAGTTCAAGCGCATTGATTGCATATACACAGGTTATCTTATCATCATCGAAATAGTGTTTAATTCGCTCTAGCAGTTTAATAGCAAAAATAGGACGACACCTATCTAACTCATCTATAAACAAGACTATTCTATCCGCGTTTACTTTTTCCAGAAGTTGATCAAGTATTCTATTCCAGATTTGACGAAGATCGCGCGATGCTCGCATTTGTTTGAATATATCTTCACCTTTACCTGCTTCTATTAATTGTTTAACTTTGATGCGGGAAAAACTTTGTGTAATCCCATCTAATAAGCTTATCCAATCTGGGGTATTGGGCACATCAATTTTATGACTTTCAATAATACTAAGGAGTATAGAAAGAAAAGGATCTTCATCACTATCATTCGCCCAAGCGTCGTAATATACACCTACGGTTGAATCAGGAATTTTTTTCTCAGTGCATTTTTCCCTAATTTTTCCAAAGAATTCTTTATAGAGCGAATGTTCGTTTTGTGAGTGCGCATCTAAGATCATTAAACACTGTTTAACAAAAAATGTTTTACCTCCACCCCAGCTTGAGTCTATAGCGATAGTATAATTTCTGTCTATATTTGAAATTAAGCTAAGTAAACTAAATACATCTTCATTCCTATGTATGCTATCATTGATAAATGTCTCGTAGATATTTGCTTCACAAGATGTTAACTCAATTACTTCTTTCATTATAGTATTATCTATTATGTATGTTGACTACTTGATTAAGAATTTCACAGATTCTCATTTGCTCATTTAGTGAGGGAATAGGAATAAGAAAATCTATTACTGTATTCAAATTAAGTTCTTTCTGTTTAGTTGAACCACTAGACTTCTCTCCAATCATTAATTGCATTGTAGGGCTAGCAATATAGCTATACACGTATTCAGGTATAATATAATCAGATAGTAGGCGAATTACAGTAACATGGCTGTCTGCCACAGCCAACTCGAATGGGTTTAGCTCGTCTTTGTAAATTGCCATACGTCCAACTGTTCCTAAGCCAGTAGAGTTCCATAGAAGATCATTATCTTTTAATATACGTTCTTCGGTGTATTTAGATATTGTATCGGGATCAATGAATTGAGCTTTCTCTATAGAAAAGCCAGACCATTGATTACATTTTTGAGCAATTACTGGATACCGTTTTATTGGTGAATATTTAGGTGATTTTCCTCTTTGGATATAGTTACTTATACATTTAAGTCTCACCCATTCCCAGCTGATGGGTATGTCGAAGGGGATCTCGTCGTCGATGCAGATTTCTGTCTTTCCTATGCGCTCGTAGAATGAGCCGTCATCTTTTCGGTAGATGACGGATTCTTGCTTGGGAGCTTTGATCTTCTTGGCCTTGATGAGGGCTTGCTTTTCCTTGCGTATGCGTTCGAGGAGTTCGCTAGCGGGTTCGTCATCTGGGTTCTGGGGGAGGAGTTTTCCTCTGATGGCTAAGTCGAGTGCTTTTTCTTTAAGTCGCTTGAAGTCTGATTCTATAGCGATCTGGTTTTTCTCAATTTCGTCAACATTAGCTAGAATGTTTTCGATGGATGTGCATATGCGTTTCTGTTCATCTAAAGGAGCTAGTGGAACTAAGATTGAATTCATTTTCTTCTGGTTCATCTTTGGTTGAGCTGAACCTGTTACATAAGGCGCGAGAGAGATGGCATTGATATATAATTCTAAATAATCTAAAGGCATGCTTGCAAATAATCCTAGAATGTGGGCGTGGTTATTCACCCAATATTTTCCATGTGCTATGAATGCAATCGGCTTACTTCGAGTTAATAAGTTTGCGCCATCTTCACCAATGAGTAATAGAGGTTCGTCAAAAAGATAATCATCGACTTTGTCTATCACTCCCGATGCTCCATAATAATCGTAGATTTTTTTTCTTTCTTCTCGTTGCTTTTGTGAAAGAGGAATTCTTTCTGCGTCACGATTGTTTGCAATTTCGCCCAGTCTCACCCATTCCCAGCTGCTGGGGATCTCGAAGGGGATCTCATCCTGAATACACGTCACGCTTTTTCCGACACGCTCATAGAAAAGTCCGTCTTCGCCTCGGAAAATGACTGATTCATTCTTAGGTGCTTTGATCTTCTTCTGCTTGATGAGATCGGCGCGCTCCTTGCGTATGCGCTCCAGTAGTACGCTTGCGGGTTCGTCGGTCGCGTCTTGTGGCAGGAGTTTCCCCTGAATCGCTAGCGATAGCACCCTTTCTCTGATGGGCTTTGTGTCCATGTGCTTATCCTTCGATGCCTCCGAGTAGTTTCTTTAATGATGCGACAGCTTCGCTGATGCGCACACTGCGATCTTCTATATCCTGTAGGAGTGTCGCGAGATCCCTATCATCAGCGGCTAGGCTGTCGTCCTTTATCCATGTGATATCCAGACTCGTCTTGTCTCGGCTGAGCAGCTGATCGGCTGTATACTTACGCCAGCGTCCCTGTGGGGTCTCCTCAGAGTAGGTCTCCTTTCTCAGCTGTCTATTCTTAGCAGAGAAGCACTGTACAAAATCCTCTAAGTCCTCGCGACTCATGGGATTCGCCACCAGAGTATGTTTTACATTTGTACGGTAATCATAGAACCATACTTCCTTCGTCGAGGAGCCCTTCTCAAAGAACAGTACATTCGCCTTCACACCCTGAGCATAGAAAATGCCTGTAGGTAGGCGTAAAATCGTGTGGAGATTAAACTCGGTGAGCAGCTTCTTACGTATCACTTCACCCGCACCAGCTTCAAACAGGACATTATCAGGAAGCACGACTGCGGCACGCCCGCTAGAGCGCAGCATGAGCATGATGTGCTGCAAGAAGTTCAGCTGATTATTATTCGTCGTCACATAGAGATCATGACGGCGTGCGGAGATATCTATAGATCCAGCAGGGCGAGAGCCAAAGGGGGGATTCGCCAGTATCACGTCCATCAGGTTCGCAGGCTCACTCTCTAGTGCATCCTCACAGCTCACCAGACTACGTGTCGTCCCTAAGCCGTGGAGGTATAGATTCATCGACGCGAGCGTCACCACCAGTGGTGCGATGTCGCAGCCATGCAGGGCTTCGTTTTTCAAGAAGAGCTGCTTCGCCTTGTCGCGCGACTGTCCCTTCATGTAGCGGAATGCCTCTAGGAGGAAGCCCGCTGTCCCACAGGCTGGGTCTGCTACCTGTTCGCCTATCTGGGGCTGCGTCACCTCGACCATGGTGGAGATGAGGGGGCGTGGGGTGAAGTACTGGCCTGCGCCGCTCTTCCTGTCCTTCCCATTGCGCTCTAAGATTCCCTCGTAGATAGCGCCTTTCAGGTCACCTTCTAGGGCGAGCCATAGCTGCTCATTGATCATGACTATGAGCTTTTTCAGATGCGCGGGGGTGTTAATCTTATTCTCCGCGCGGACGAATATCGTGCCTATGAGTCCGTCCTGCTCGCGCAGTGTAGCGAGGCAGAGCTCGTAATGTTCCTTGAGCTCGACGCCATCTAGTGTGAGGAGGGTTTCCCAGCTGTATGTCTCGTCAATCGTCGATGGCAGTCCTAGTTCGCGTCGCTCGGAGTCCATCTTCAGGAATAGGAGATAGGTGAGCTGGGTGATGTAATCGGTGTAGCCTACGCCCGCATTCGCGATGACGTCGGCTAGCTTCCATACTTTCTTTGATAACTGCTGCTCTTGATTATTTGATTGTTTTGACATGTGGTATTATAGGGGAAAATAGGGGGGGAGGGATTATGCTGCGAGGATGAAGCGTGATAAGGTGGCTAGCATCTCGTCTAGGTGGGCGGTCGATTCAAAGGACTGCACCATCTGTGCTAGCATGGTCTCGTCCTGCTCGGCGATGTCTGACCTATAGCAGCTTCCATTCCCTGCGATGTAGTTCGCGATCTCGCGCATGAGGTTTTTCTGAGACGGGCTTAGTGGTCGCTGTGCCTGTCCGCACCAGAGCTCGAAGCGGGAGGCTGCGAGTGAGCCGAGGCTGCGTAGCTGGCTATTCTGCTTGTAGGCGTAGCGCACGAGCTGGATGAGGTTTGTCAGTGCGTCGCGCTCATTCTCTGTCTTATGCCGTCTGACCTGCTCGGGGGAGATGACGGCGTAGTGATTCCACAGCAGGAGGGGGCGGAGGTGCTGTCCTGTGTATAGTAGCTTCTCTTCCAGATCCTTGAGCATCTTGTAGGTGATGGCTTCGCCTGTGTTGTTATAGATGATGCGTAGTGCTTCTATCTCATCTCGGTGCTCGTTTACATAACGCTCGAACTGTTCTGTCGTGGATTGTGCTTCTTCGAGGCTGAAGCCTGCGCGTATGAGCTCGTCTTCTCCCGGTATCAGGATCTTGAAAAATCCTGCCTGTAGCTCAAGGAGGTAGTTTCTCGCCTTCGGGTTATGTGTCAGTGGGGCGACTAGTGCCTTGCGCTTCTGGTTCGGCTCATTCACGTCGAGGAACTCGGGGAGTGCATGCGATTGCATGGCATCGTATATCCTCTCGGCTAGGTCTATCATCGTCACTCCTGCTTTTTCGTAGAATGTTATGCGGTGGCGGGCGTTGCTCTTGCTATTGATACGTGCGAGGCGTCCGCTTAGCTGTCTCAGGTGGATGTCTGGGATGAATCCGTGGGTGATCTGCTCGAGCAGGAGGGCGAGCGTGAGGGGGCGCTCTGCTTGTCCGTCGCGGAGTGGCTGAATCGTTTTCTCATGCTCGGTAACTCCTACGGCATCGACGAGGTAGAAGCAGTCCTTGCTGCGGGCGTTCGGGGTGACTGCTCTGAGCTGCTCGTCTCCTATGGTGCGCACGCCTCGTCCCTTCATCTGGGTGTAGAAGGTGTCGGAGGCGACGTCGCGCATGAAGAGGAGGACTTCCAGCGGCTTGATGTCTGTGCCTGTCGCCACGAGGTTCACTGTGATGGCGATGCGGAAGTCCTTGTCATTGCGGAAGCGGCGTATGAGTTCGTTGCTGTTCCCTGAGCTGTGGGTGATTTTCTGGACGAAGTTCTGGCACTGGTTCGGGAATACTTCTTGCACCATGTGGAGAATCTGGGTCGCATGGAAATCACTCTGCGCGAAGATGAGTGTCTTCGGGATGTACTCCATGAGGGGCTCTCTCTCGGGGAAGAGCTGGGTGTAGATGGAGTCGCGGTAGCACTGGAGTATGATTCTCATCTGCGCAGGGTTGTAGATGCTGCGATTGAGTTCATTCGTCCCGTAGGGCTGTTCTTCTTCTTCGGCGAAGAGTGCCGAGCTGCCTGTGCGTTTCTTGATCTCGAGGACTTCGTCGCCTTCTTTAATCACGCCGCCTTCGCTGCTGGCTTGGGTTTCGATGCGGAAGATGCGGTAGTCTACATTGATGCCATCGAGGATGGATTTTTCTAGGGAGTATTCGTAGACGATGTTGTCATTAAAGTAGGCGAGCGTATCTGGGATGGGGGTGGCGGTGAGTCCTAGCAGTCGTGCACCGCTGAAATAGTCTAGTACCTGTCCCCAGTTGCTATAGATGGAGCGGTGCGATTCGTCGACGATGATGAGATCGAAGTAGTCTGGTGGGAGTTCCAGATGCTCGGGGAGCTCTACGGCGACTCCGCTCTCTTCGCCGTCGCCGTCGTCATTCTCATCTGTGTCAGGTATGAACTGCCCTGTGAGCATGCTGAAGAGTCGCTGTATCGTGGAGATGACGACATTCGCCTCTGCGGGTATCGTGCCGTCTGTCAGGCGTGCCACTGGGTAGAGAGAGCTAAAGGAGTCTCCTGTGTCTGTGAGTCGGAATGAGCCGAATTCGCCTTCTGCTTGTCGCCCTAAGTTGGTACGATCGACTAGAAAGAGGATGCGTCTAGCTGGTGTGTGGGCTAGGAGTCTGTAGGCGATGGTGCATGCGGTGAAGGTCTTCCCTGCGCCTGTGGCGAGGATGAGGAGGGCGCGTTTCTCTCCTGCTCTGTAGGAGGCTTCCAGCTTGTTAATCGCCTCGTATTGGCATGCTCGGAGTCCCTTGGCGCTGAGCTGGGGGAGGGCGGCGAAGTAGGAGTCTATCCCTGCGAGCTGTACGAGCTTACGCGGTGAGTACATGATGGGGATAGCTTTATAGGTGGGCTTCACTTCTCGCAGGTCTGCAAAGAGGAGTTCGCGACCATTAGATACGAAGACAAAGGGGAGGGGGCGCTGCCACGCGGGGTACCAGTCGAGGAGCTGGCGTGTGTACTGCTCGGCTTGCTGGCGTACTTTATCGCCGAGCTTGACGCTGGCGGCTTTCGCCTCCAAGATGCCTATGGCTTTTCCATCAAGAAAGAGCAGGTAGTCGGCTTCATGATTCCCCTGTAGTAGGCCTTCGCAGACTGCTACTGCTGTACATGATACTGTGTATTCAGAGCGTGTCACAACTGCCCAGCCTGCGTCTTTCAGCATGCGGTCTATGTGTATTCTCGCTTTTTCTTCTGGCAACATGGAGGCGTAATAGGTACAGTGTGTCTACAGACTACACGTATTTTCTACTAGATGCAAGCTGAAAATTAACAGTGAACAACTATCGGATTTGAGTACCATTTAAAGGCTATGAAGCGATTATAAGTCTTCTGTTTTATACTCCGTATAGCCCTCATAATAATAGCTATAGTCTATCCCCTTCATGTAGAGTGTTCTGTCGTTCACTTGATCCGTGAGTGCCGCTCTCAAGACATGCTTAATCTCAATATCTCTGATGGGGCTACGTACCATGGCTAAAAGGTAGTCCTCCTTGTCTACGAGACTCCAGTCGATGACGCGGGTTATTTTCTTTTTCAAGATGCAGTCCAGCCAGATACGGGCACTGCGCCCATTCCCTTCGCAGAAGGGGTGTGCCACATTCATCTCCACATATTTTTCGATGATTTCTTCAAAGGTCGATTGTGGCATCTTGTCTATATGCTCCAGTGCAGGTTTAAGGAACATCGCTGAGGCAAAGCGAAAACCTCCTTTTGAGATATTCACGTCTCTGATCTCTCCTGCAAAATCGTAGATTTCCTCAAAGAGATGCCTATGAATTCTTTGCAGGCTCTCTGTCGTTCCAGCCTCCCATGTATTCAAAAGACCTAGCTCGTAGAGCTCTTTCGCTTTACGCTTACTGATCAGTTCCTCTTGACGCGCGAGTTCCATCGGGTTGTCTATGCCGAGTTTGTTGTGTAGGTGGTGACTCATTAATTTGTTCGCAGTTACCACATAGTACACGTATTTTCTACTAGATGCAAGCTGAAAATTAAGCGTAAATAACTATCTGCTAAAGTTAGACAGGAATACAACTAACAATAATTTCACCTCTCTTACACGCCCTAGATGCTCCCAAAAAACTGCCCTCCGCGCGCTGGGGCGTGGAGGGCGGTGAAAGGTGTGTGTGCTCTTTTACTGTGCTCTTCGGTGCGCTTGCTTATGCCTGCTGCTTTCTGCGGCGGCGAGCGAGTAGGGCGGTGAGGGCGAGGAGGCTGAGTGTCGCAGTAGCTGGCTCAGGAATAGTGACGTGTACGAGAAGCTCGACACTGACGCCGCCTGTCTCATTGTTATAAACCCTATAGTCGATGTCCCTTTCTAGCAGTCTGCCGGAGACAGAGAATACCTCCGCTTCAAAGGAATTCAGATCATAGGCTGGCATTAATATGTCGTTGTCATAGACGATGAGGTCGAAGTGGTCACCGATGTTTGCCTCACCGAAGTATAGCTCCATGGAGGTGAAGTTAAGAATAGATTCCGTGTGTGCGATGATTTGGTTTCCTCCGTTATTCACGTCGTGCATGTCGTAGCCATAGAAAAAGAGTGTTTCGACGTCGACGGATGTTGATTTTTCGATACTTAGTGTGTCGTAGATACTGATGGTGTCGGCATTGATATTCGTAACCGTGCGGTCAGGATGTATCGTCTGATCTAGTTCGATGGTCGTCTTTCCCGTGATGTGGATGTGACCTGACTTTGTCGCGGCTGTGCCAGTCTGATTGATATGTGCCGAGAGTGTACCGCCAGTGAGTTCGAGTGTACCAGCAGTAGCTCCTGTACCAGAGCCTTCGAGCTTTACTTCACCCACGTTATCAAGGCTGTCAGCGTTCCCCTTCAGCTCAGCACCTGCTCTCACATCGACGTTTGCGTCATTAATGAAGCGTCCTGTCGTAACCGAGCCATCGACGCGGGTGACATTCTCCCCGAGGAGGACACCGCCCGATTCGATGACGAGGTGCTGCACACCGATATCGCCATTCAGCTGCACACCGAAGCGTTCGCTGGAGTTTTCCTGAATGACTAGCTGGTTGTTCACCCCTGTGCCGATGATGCCGTCATCCATCTTCAGCGTAGCATTGTCTGCTACCTTCATACTGAGCTTCGAGGCTTTCCCGTCTGTGGTGTCCAAGTAAATGGCATTGTAGTCGCGGACTGATTCTGCGTCTTCCGTGATGGTGTTAGTCTCCTTATCCCAGCTGGCACCTGTGACGGTGTAGTTTCCGCTGATAAGGAGCTCTTCGCTACCTGTGGCAGATAGTACCACGTCGCTCGAGTCCTTGATGTAGAAAGCACCTCCACGTACGACGTGACCGCTGCCTTCGCCTTCGAGGGCCGTGCCAGCGACATTTCCTATGAAGTCTGTGTTATTGAACACGAGCTCATTTTCACCGCCTGACTGATCCTTCACGACTACTGCGCCACCGTAGGCGGCTGAGTTATCAGAGAAGGCCACGTTTCCTTCGAAGTTCCCATAGAAACCACCGTTTACTTTCGTGCTTTCTAGTGAGATCGCGCCACCCGTCGCACTGCTGTCGGTGGAGTGGGCGGCATTGTTCGTGAATGTGGCATTAATCGTGCCTATGTTACCATGGTAAGAGCGAATCGCACCACCATTACAGCCACCTGTAGATCCACCAGGTTGGATACCGCCTTCAGCGAGGTTGTTCTCGAAGCTGCCTGTGATGTTGCCTATGTGTCCTCTTGAGTTTATATAAATGGCTCCGCCATAGCCTGCTTCATTGTTTTTAAAGTCGCCGTAGATATTACCAATCTTTGAATCCTTGGTTGAGTCTGGGACGTACTCAGGCGAGCCAGAGTCGTAATTACCGACGTAGATAGCTCCACCGCGTGCATACTGAGGTCCATTGAAGTCCTCGCTCTCGGATGTCAGTACCTTATTACCGATGAAGTCGGCGTAGATGTCGGATACCTCTCCACCGCCTGTGATGAAGATGGCTCCACCGTCAGTTGTGCCTTCTGCGGACTGGAGGACGTTGTTCGAAAAGGTAACCTTGTTGTCTATTCCACCTGAGGTGAAGTCGAGGTAGCCGCCGTTAAATAGTGAGATGGCTCCACCTGCAGAGAAGCGGTTTGTGCGTGAGAAGTTCTGGAAATTCTTGATGCCTTGCAGACTGATGGTAGAGTTGTGCTCTGAACCTTTCTTATACAGGAGCGCGAAGCCTCCATAGAGTCCTGCCCCATCGAGGGCTGATTCGATGACTTTCCCCTCTGCGTCTACTGAGTCATAGCCTATGATATTAACGTTATAATCTTTATCTACAAAGCTTTCATCGAATAGTAGATGCGGTGCTTCTTCCTCTGTGATTACGTGAAGTCCGTTTACAGTGGTGTCGTAGTCTGTTGCTTTTGTCGAGCTGCTGGGGGGGGTGTCCTCTGGTGCTTCTGGGGTGACAACGAATGAGTCGTCGTAGCCTGAACCTGTGAAATCATTATTTTTCGGGATGTCTGGGGATAAATCCGCGTAGATATGCCCAAAGGGGTTTTCTGCATAGGTTTTACCTCCGAAGAGGAGTGAACCTGCTAGGAATAGAATGAAGGGTGAGGATTTCATAGTATGCGTTCTCATAAAGATGAGAGATGGGATTGGATGCAGTATATTAATATAAAGTATCGTCGTGCGCAAGTGTAATTTCCTATGAAGGGCACAGGTATGTGAATATTGCTCTTTAGTATTGTGTGTTTAATATGTTTTATGTGATAATATTGGTCGTGGATAAAGTAATGTGAAAGTTTTTTAAATATTTATAGTTCTTTGTATTATGTTTCTAAAGGGGATTTCTGATGCCTCGTGAAGTTATTTTGTTCATTTGCTTATTTTGAATGACGAGAATTTAGAAGTCCCCTAAATATTCATGGTGCGAACGCCGAAACTCGGGGGGCGGTGCAGCTAGCGAAAAAACTTTTCGCCTCTCTATCTCGGTCTATTGACAGAGGAGGGGGGCTGTGTTAGTATGCGTGCATAAGATGCGAGCTATGCATCCTCATATCTATGGATAATGAAGAAGAAATAAAGGGACTCCCTAAGATTCTGCCCGCCATGCTTGGTGGTCAGTATCTGCTTAGCCGTATCGTGAAAGAGTCGGATGATGTGGTGATCTATCTCGCTCAGCAGAAGGATATACGACGCGATGTATATGTGAAGTCGCTGTCTCCATCCGCGCTGAGTGATGATGCGAAGGTCGCGTTTTTCCTCGAATCGGCGCGTGCGAAATCACGCCATAGTTCGAAGTTCGTCGGCTTATCCTTTGAGCTGCTTTTCCAGAATGGGACGTGGCATCTGGTCTACGAGTGCATTAAGGGTGATCCTTTCGATTATTTGCTGGCGAGTGGTCGCTATCTCAGCCCCCTGCGTCTCTGTGAGTTCTTGCTGAATCTCTGTCATATCTGCGTGTTCATGGATATTGAAGGCGTGGCTACGGAGGATTTCTCGCTGGAGCACTGCTACCTGATGGATCATGATTTCCGTATGGATAATCCTGCAAAGGCTGGGGTGCGTAAGCGCACGGCTAGCCGTGTCTATCTCCATGATGCGGTGGTGAAGCTCACTCCCATCATCGACAAGGAGCAGCCGCATAGCGATAGCTTGAATGATCTGATGGTGCGCATGCGCTATATGGAAAACTGGGAGACCATCACCCCCATGCTCTTCGCGGAAGAGCTCGCTCAGCTACAGCTTCGCATCCTCTGGGAAGAGGATAGGGCGAGATACTAGGCGGTTTGACAACTCGGCAATTTGGTACTTAGGGTGCTGTTTTGGGATGCGTTTTTATGACGCATCGCGTTCATCACGCGCATCTTGTTCTTGCGCGTATGTGCTGCTTCCTCGCTCTGCCTCTGTGAGTATGTCGGCGGGGAGCTGCTTCGTCGGTGTGACTCCGAGCTGCTTGAGCTGGTCGAGCCTATGGGTGATATTCCCTCGGCCTGAGACGAGGAGCTTGTAGGCTTCATCGTAGCGTTCTTTTGCCCTGCTGAGGCTCTTGTCAATTTGTGTGAAGCTGCTGATGAATGTGCCAAACTTATGGTAGATCTCCGCGCATTCCTTCACGATGTGCTCGAGGTTCTTATCCTGACGCTCGCGCTGCCAGAGGTAGTAGCAGAGCTTCACCGACATGAGCAGGTTACTCGGGCTGGCGATGAGGATATGCTGCTTCTGTGCTTCTTCTAGGAGCTCAGGGGCGGCTTGGATGGCTTCGATATGGGCACCTTCGTTCGGGATGAAGAGCAGGACGTAGGGGAAGGAGTCGCTGACGAGGGCAGGGTAATTCTTCGCCGCGAGTTCCTTGATATGGCTGCGCACGGACTGGAGATGCCGTTTTAGCTGTTGCTCTCGCTCGGCCTCTTCTGTGCTGTTTACCAGTCGGGTGTAGGCGGTGAGCGAGACCTTCGCATCCATGATGAGTCGCTGACCCTGTGGGTAGGTGAGGATGAGGTCGGGGCGTAGGTTCTCGCCCTTGGTGTTTTTAATATTGCACTGTGTGTCGTATTCTTCCCCTTTGCGCAGTCCTGCGTGGCTGAGGATGCTCTCGAGTATCATCTCGCCCCAGTCTCCCTGTAGCTTCGAGTTCCCGCGTAGGGCGCGCGCGAGTTCGACGGCGTCTGCGCCTATCTTGTCGGCCTTGGCCATGAAGCTGCGCGTGAGCTCTTCCATGATGCTTTTGTTTCTCTCTCCCTCGACGCGGTTTTTTGTCATGCTTTCGTCGAGTTTTTCTAGGCATTTGTGCAGGGGGGTGAGTAGAAGGTCGAGTTGTTCCTTGTTCTCATCGCGCAGTTCACTGCTCTGTAGCTGGAGTTCTTCGACAGCGAGGACCTTGAATTGCTGGCTCATCTGCTCGTGATTGCTCAGCAGCTCTTCGTAGCGCGTGTCGAGGTGCTCTTGGCGTAGCTGGCTTTCTTGGAGCTGGAGTTCGAGCTTCGCGCAGCGTCGCATGAAGTACACGGACGCGAGTCCCGCACCGCTGAGAAAGGCGAAGGAGAGGAGGAGGTAGTCTGGTGAAAGCATAGGAGGTGGGGAGTCTGTTAAGCTCGGAGCTGTGATTCGAAGCTGCGGAACTGGATGGCTTCGAAGAGCTGGTCGTCGCTGATGTGCTCACTGCCTGCTAAGTCGGCGATGCTGCGCGCGACGCGCAGGATGCGGTCGAAGGCGCGGGCGGAGAGTCCGAATTGCTCACAGGCTTGGAGGAGTAGCTGCTTCTGAGGCTCGGTGAGGGGGATGATGTCGCGGAGTTGCTTGCTGCCTAGCTGGGCATTGCGCTGTATTCTCTGCTTCTGCGGCATGCTGGCGTAGCGCAGTGTCTGTCTCTCGCGTGCGGCGAGGACGCGATCGCGCATGTGTGCGCTGGGCTCACCGTCAGGGCGTGAGAGCAGATCGGCTGGGGGGACGGCTGGGACTTCGATGAGGATGTCGAAGCGGTCGAGCAGCGGTCCTGAGATCTTCTTCCTGTAGCGTGTGACGTCCGCTGGGCTACAGCGGCAGCGGTGGCGTGAGTCGCCGAGGTAGCCGCAGGGGCAGGGGTTCATCGCGGCTAGTAGCATGAAGGAGCAGGGGAAGTCCATCGTGCCCGAGGCGCGTGAGATCGTGATCCAGCCGTTTTCTAAGGGCTGGCGCAGGGTCTCTAGCACGCGTCGCCCGAACTCGGGGAGCTCGTCGAGGAAGAGGACTCCGTGGTGAGCCAGTGAGATCTCGCCCGGTGTGATCTGATTCCCTCCGCCCATGAGTCCCACATCGGAAATCGTGTGGTGAGGCGAGCGGAAGGGACGCTGGAGCAGGAGCTTCTCCCCCGAGAGGAGACCGCAGACGGAGTGAATCTTGCTCGCTTCGAGGCGTTCTTCTTCTGAAAGAGGGGGGAGGATGCTGGGGAGTCGTGAGGCGAGCATGCTCTTCCCGCTGCCGGGGCTGCCGCAGAAGAGGATATTATGCCCGCCAGCGGCGGCTATTTCTAAGGCGCGGCGCGCGTAGTGCTGCCCCTTCACATCGGCGAAGTCGGGACCTCCCGTCACTTCCGCCATGGCGGCTGGTGCAGCGTAGGGTAGGAGTTTTTCCCTGTGAAGCAGGGTGTCCCATGCCTCGGAAAGATCGCGCACAGGGTAGATGGTGATGCCTGAGACCATGGCGGCCTCGCGCGCATTCTCAGGGGAGACCATGAGGTAGGGGCGACCATTGTCACGCGCGGCGATGGCGAGCGCGAGTATGCCCCTGATCCCACGTATCGTGCCGTCGAGCGCGAGTTCGCCGACGATGCACCACGTGTCGAGATGCTCGGGGATCTTGCGCTGGAAGGGGCGGGGGATGTCTTCTTGGTTCTGCAGCACCGCCATTTCTATGGCAAGAGCGATAGGGAGGTCGAAGCCTGGCCCCTGTTTGCGCACGTCTGCGGGAGCGAGATTCACCGTGACCACCATGCTGCTGGGGCGCAGGAACTGGCTATTCGCGATGGCGGAGCTGACGCGCTGTATACTCTCCTTCACAGCGGCATCGGGGAGACCCACGATGGAGATGCGTCCTGTGTCTTGGACTTGGAAGGCATCGACTTCGACATCGACTTCGTAACCGTCGATGCCATGGACAGCCGCAGAATGGAGGCGTGTGATCATGAGGAGAGAGTGGAGGGGTGTATATCAAGGAAGCTTAGCTCCTGATTCCCTGTAATGATGATGGGATAATAATTCAGCCATTCTAAAAATGCAAGCGAAATCTGCTCTTGCAAGATGGGGTAACTTATGCTAGTATCCTGCGCGCTAGCACGCGTCTCATTTTCTTAGCCGCGTCGATAGATAACGTACATCTCAAGACTATTCAGCCATGACCACACCTCAGCTCACGCCCGACTTCATTCGCGCCACCCTCACCACCGTGAAATACCCTGGCTTCAGCCGCGATATTGTTTCATTCGGACTCGTGAAAGATATCAGCATCTCCGACGCTGGACATGTCACCATCGAGCTTCAGATCGAGAGTAAGAATGCCGATGTCCCCCGCTATATTTATGAAGGTGTCATGGGTGTCGTGAAGGAAATCCCCGGTGTGAAGAGTATCGATGTGAACATCGACCACCATGCACCACAGGCGCAGCAGGCGACGAATGATGATCCTGCGGCTTGGAAGTCCAGCATCCCCGGTGTGAAGCATGTGATCGCCGTGGCTAGCGGCAAGGGCGGTGTCGGTAAGAGCACCGTCTCGGCGAACCTCGCTGTCTCCCTTTCCAAGCTAGGCTACCGCACAGGTCTGCTCGACCTCGATATCTACGGCCCTTCCATGGCTCTGATGTTTAACACGAAGGAACGCCCCGGCTGCAATGACAAGGAAGAGTTCCTCCCTGTAGAAGCCCATGGCGTGAAGCTGCTCTCCATGGGGCTGCTCATCGAAGAAGATTCCCCCGTAGCCGTTCGCGGTCCACTGGCCACGCGCTACGTCCAGCAGTTCCTGCGTAACACAGACTGGGGGCAGCTCGACTACCTCATTCTCGACCTGCCACCGGGTACAGGTGACATCCAGCTGACCATTGTACAGACCGCTGAACTGGCTGGTGCAGTCATCGTCACGACACCGCAGGAAGTAGCCCTGATAGATGCTCGCAAGGCTGTCGGTCTCTTTAATCGCGTCGAAACTCCTATCCTCGGTCTCATCGAGAACATGAGCTACTTCGTCTGCCCGAGTGATGACAAGGTGTACCACATCTTCGGTCAAGGCGGTGGTGAGAAGGAAGCCGCGAGTCTCGGTGTGCCTCTCTTAGGCAAGATCCCTCTCGACATCAGCACACGCGAAGGCGGTGACAAGGGCGCACCAGTCGCGATTAATCCTGCTGATGAGCACTACATCGCTGCGGCCTTCCGCTCCGTAGCCCAAGCTCTCGTGGCTCAGCTGGAGCAATAGTTTTCTAGCAAGCGCAAGCGCTTCGGCGCGCACCCCCTCATCCTCCCATGGATATCATTCTGCAAGCCCTCATGGCGGCACTGCCCGTCTACCTCTTCTTCGGACTAGGTTATTGGCTACGTAAGCGGGGATCTATCCGCATCGAGGAAGAGGGCGTGCTGACACGCCTCGCTATGGATGTAGGCTATCCCTGTCTCATCTTTTATAATATCATCCATTATGTCGGGATACAGGGAGATGCGCGCATCGCAGCTCCTAGCTTTGTGCTGCAAGCCATCGCAAGTGGCTTCTTGGAGATGCTAGTCGGTGTCATCGTCGCCTACCTCATCGCTCGCGTGCTGCGTCTGAAGATAGGCAGCGGTCTGCGTACCTTTGTCGTGACGGCAGGGGTGCAGAATTATGTCTTCTTCGTCGTACCTGTCGTCATGATGCTGTCACGCGGTACGGATGATCCCTCGCTGGGCGTGCTCTTCATTCACAATGTGGGCAGTGAACTCTTCGTCTGGACGCTGGCCATCTTCCTCATGAATGGGAAGCGCGAGAGCCTGCGTCTCACGGCTTTGATGCGCGGCCCGCTTATCGCGGTCATCGTCTCGCTACTTGTCGTGTGGACTGGCTTGGTTCCCTATATCGCGCACCCTCCTGTTATGCGATTTGCCGAGATGGTCGGCTCACTCGCCACCCCTCTGACGCTGGCACTCTGCGGCTGCTTCATCTTCGAATTAACGAGACGCTCCGAGTGGAATTACTCCCTCATGGGCGCAGGCGTGATCGCACGCCTCATCGTCATCCCCATCCTGCTGCTGCTTGTGACATGGGCACTGCCCTTTGATCCGCTTATCAAGCGCATCATGGTCATCCAAGCCTCCATCCCCAGTGCCGTCGTCACCGTGATGATCGCGCGCCGCTTCGGGGGCATTCCCGAGGTCGGGACACAGATCGTGCTCGCGACCACCATCTGTAGTATGCTGACATTCCCCCTGTGGATCATACTTGGCGATCTCTACATCGTGCCCATTTTTCCCTGATTTTCTCAGTGTTTTACGCCTAACGATATTTGAAGCTTGACCTCCTGACTTCTCTCGACTAATATGCTCCCTGTGAATATGCTCTCTACACGTCTGGGCTTAGCCCTTATCTCAATCGCGGCGTTGGTATCCTGCGAGGTTGAAGTACAAAGTCCTCAAGCTCTGCAAGCCATGATAGATCAGAATAACGAGCTGCGCGATAGCATCACCAACATGGAGCTCACAGTCACACGTAGTGGAGAGATCGACCCCACACTCGAAGCACGTATCCAAGAGACAGAGCATGCCCTCACGCAGAAGCTACGCGAGCTCACCGCGCTGCAAACGAAGAATAACCAAGACCACATCCGCTTGCTCGAACTAGAACAGCGCATGGGCATCTTCGAAACCGAGTTTCGCGCCATACAGCAAGAAGCCTCCTCGGCTAGCTCTACTCATACGTCTCGCTAATCATTAGGACTTCTACACACACTTTTTATGCAGCTCACATCCCCTACAGCTAAGCCTTCTAGTAACGACGACACCAGCGAGCAACAAGAAATCCAAGACCTACAGGTGAGCGAGAGCGTCGAGCCTATCGTCTCCCCCACCATCGCCCCTCAGGCATCTACGCCAGTGAGTGTAGAGAAAAAATCCTTCTCATGGTCGAGCTTCTTCTTCGACAGCTTCCTCGTCCTTCTCACCGTCGCCGTCCTCGGAGGCGGAGCGTACTATACCTACCTAGAGTCACAGCGCTACTACATCCCTAGCCCCATGGAGCAGGAGCAAGCACGTAGTGAAGTATTATTCAAGCGCATCGAAGATCTCCAGCAGCCAGCCTACCTCGCCGATGAGAATCTGCGCCTCAGACAGAAGCTCGACTTACTCCTGCAAGAGCAGTCAAAGCTCGATAAGTCACTCGCCGAAGCTCGTCAAGCGCGCGAAAGCTTCCAGACACGCATTATTGCTCAGAAGAAGGCTCTTCTTCGCGCCTATTCCGATGCGAAGCGACTCGCGAGGCAGCAGATAGCTGCTGGCATGCACATAGGCACACTGACGACTGTAGACGGAACCGTCTATAATGACTGCTACATCCGCCGCATCGCGGGGAAGAAAATAGTCATCAGCCACAGCGCAGGGCAATCCCCCTTCGAGATAGAAAGACTCTCCCCTGATTCCCTTCCTCGTCTCGTCAGCTTCGCCCTCGGCAAGGTGCAACTGCTGGAAACTGATGACCTCGTACCGAGCAGGACTGCTGTGGGAGTAGACACTTCTGCGAATGACTCAGCTAAGCGCGTGCGTGAGGCGAATCTCAGCCTACCATCCGCACCGAAGGCCGCCCCCGTCATCGACACTACGCCCATCGAGCCTTCTCGCGCGACACCAAGTCAGTCTTCTGGTGATCGCTGGGTCGCCCCCACGGAGGCTCTGCCTTTCTAATCACACACTCGCTAGGTATAATTAGTTATTGTCATTAATTTCCCCTTATGCTAGAATCTTGCTGACTTATGGTTAAAGAGTTTTTTCGTTTAGTTCTATTCGGGGGTATCATTGGCGTGGCTAATGCCATACCTGGTGTAAGTGGTGGTACGATGGCTGTCGTGCTCGGCATCTATGACAAGCTTATCGGAGGCATGAGCCGCTTCCTGTCTGATATCAAGGGAAACCTACGCTTTCTTGCAGCCATAGGTATAGGAGCATTGCTCGGTATCAAGCTACTGGGCGCGGTGATCACTTTTTGTACGGCGAACTACGCCATGGCGACAAACTTCTTTTTCTCTGGGCTCATCCTCGGCAGTATCCCTATGCTCTATGCGAAAACAAAGAGTATAGGCAAGGCGAATATCCAGCACTACGCCGTCTTCACGCTCTTCATCGCTCTCATGGCTTTACTCGCCTTCGCAGGTGGTGGTGGCGGTATGGAGACTAGCCTCGCACTTAGTCCCACTGTCTGTGCCTTTCTGTTCTTTACGTCCTTCATTGCAGCTGTAGGCATGCTGCTGCCTGGCGTGAGCGGTTCTATGCTTCTGCTCATCTTCGGTAGCTATTACACGATCATGAATGCCGTGGACTCACGCGATATCTTAACTCTACTGCCTGTGGCAGCTGGTGTAGGAGTCGGACTTCTCGTCGGTTCTCGAATCATCGATATCTGCCTGCGTCGTCTGCCTCTCGTCACTTACTATGCTATTCTTGGCATGGTGATAGGTTCGCTCATCAGTGTTGGGATGAATGCATTCAAACAGACACCATCTATGATTGATATCATCGTTTCCATCCTCGTGTTTGTTATCGGTATCATCATTTCACTCGCTTTCGAGAAATGGAATCAGAAGGTGAATCCAGAGAAGCCCACAGCTCCTATCAGCGAATAAAGTAATTAGAATATTGTAATAAAACGACAGAAGCTCATTTTTTCAAAGTGAGCTTCTGTCGTTGTAAACACCTGAGTGCGATGTTCACTATACGCGTGCAGGAGATAGAGCAGGTGCTTTTTTTGGCACAGCGTCAGAATCGCTGCGTGAATTGCGGGGCATGTTTTCTGCCGTAATTTTAAGAATAAGTACTTTATAGAGTAAATTCCTCTCATTTTGCGAGAGATTAGTCCTATCGTCGAATTTAACCCTTCAATTCGACCAGATGTTAGCCCTACGCGAAAGAAATTTAGTATTTCGTCGCTAACCTTTCTCATCGACTTTGCTAGCCTTACAAACGGCTTTAATGCGCTCTGCTCCGCCATAATACTCGCTCTAGCTATGATGCTCTCATACCGCCGGCGCATGGTAAGAGCACCACAGTAGTACCTAGATACAATATGGCTAAAATCTATTCTTCACTGTATAAGTTTGTATGTTATTTTAAACTGTTTTATATTTAGGAAAAATTAAAAATATTACTTTTGTTAGTCGAAAACCCTTGATTTTTGCTTGAAATCCTGTAAATTATAGGAAGCTTCACCTAAACTCGTAATATTCCATTATTGCTCAAACTAGCTTTTAGAAGAGTGAAAACTTTACTACAAGCTTATTAAATCCTACTAAAACTATATGAAAAATACACTATTCTTAAAAGCGAATCGGATCACATCGTCTATACGGCACGCGAGCTTTCTCGTGGCTATCACGATAGGCTCAGTTTCGTCGGTAGCGCTGGCATCCAGTCCAGACGATATACCTATTAATTATCCGCAGCATGATATTAATCCTGATTTAGATATCTACGAGTTCGCCGATAGAGCCGTCGAGGGCGCTACTGGTCGTCACTACGGCTATGAACTCCTCATGGACGGGACAGAGGATGTGAAAATCATTACCGGGAAAATCGACGCTGTCGTCGGATCTTCTCAAGTGGATGGTGTCCCGAACTATCAGTCATGGGAGCTTCTGCGTATAGATAACATGCCCTCTGTAGAAACAGACTACAACTGGAAGCTTGATGCCCATGTTTCTATCACGTCAGCGGATAATCCGACAAATGATCCAGACCTTTATTCAGATACAGCCTACGGCATCATCCTTCATAACTTCTCTGCTGGGAATAGCAAGTATAGTAATATCAAGGAAGTCGCAGGCTCTGTGACGATTACCGACTATCAGGGATTAAAAGTAGGGGCTGGCACTCATGGTGAAGTGGGCGAAGGCACGGTCTATGGCGTAGAGGTGGGTGCATTTTATGACGTGGAGACGCTTTCTAGCCGAGTCGATATCACGAATGCCTCAGCCGCTGTTGCTTATCAGTTTAACTCTGGTACGCGCATAGGGGTAGATGAGCATGATAACGCCATTGAAGGTGCTGGTATCACCGGTGAGATAACGATGCATAACGTTGTACAGGGCGTGGGCATCCTCTACAGTGGCACTGCTGATCATAATCCCACTGCTACTGAGCCTCGCATAGGCTATAACTCCGCACAGATCAGGATAACCAGTGATGAGGATCATGCGGTGCAGGCCGCTGTCGGTGTTTTCGTGAATGGCGAAGGGGCAGATAATGACATTAAGGGCGCGCTGACGGGGGTCTTAGATGGTAATATCGACATCGATGTCTACTATGACGAGAAGGCTCTGGCTCTCACGGATAATCCTGTAGTCACAGGCATTCAGATCTTCCAAAAAGATGAAGTCGAAGCACTCGAGCACGTCGTTTTTGGCGATGGTGCGAGCATCTCTGCGAAGTATAAAGTCGCAGGCGAAGCTGCAGATGTCTTCCACTATGGAGACTCCATTAACCTCGATGCCTCTCCAATGAACAAGACTCTCGACATCACCACGGTGAATGATACTGACACCGTCACCCTAGAAGGTAATATACGCGCCTACTATAGCGATATCGATGGCACGCGCATGACGCAGGATCTGACCTTTGAGCAGGGGATCTATAACATCGCAGCCGATGCTATAGAAGCCAGCAGTATCACGCTCGGTACTATCGACAGAAGTGATCCCGCGAATGTGATCATGAGTGAAGCGACGCTGAATCTGAAAGACACACTCGTGATAGATCAGCATGTAGAGCATGTGGATTTCTACCTTCGTGGACATGAAAGTGGGCAGTATTCGAGCATTAACATTGATACAAATAAAAGCCTCACTCTAGGCTCCGTGAATAATATTAATATCTTCCTCGGTGAGGATCTCCTGGCCGATACGGAGTATGAATTCGACATCATCACAGGCGATGTCAGGGCATTGGACGGTCTCACCTTCACGGTTTTTGATGGACTGATGGAAGGACCAGACTCTCTGCTCTGGGAGTTTGATATGAATGCGGATGGTGATTTCTTTAAGTATACAAGCCTAGGTGTCGTGACCACGCATTATTTCGAAGTAGATTATACAGAGAATGGGGTGAGGCTTATCGCGCGTATAGCGGATACGCATCGTGATACCCCCATACCAGAGCCTGCCACGGCTACTCTCTCCTTGCTCGCTCTGACCATGCTGCTTTCACGCCGTCGTCGTAAGGTGATCGCGTAAGAATGGCAGCATAGCTTTTACACATGAAATCGCTGAGCCTCTACCAAGGCTCAGCGATTTTTCAATAAGTTTCGTAGGAACTAGGGGGTATTCGTTTCTGTAGTAGCTTCCCCATCCCCTGCTATCCATTCATAGACGGACTCTCCTACCATGAGAATGCTGGCTCCTGTGCTCGTGACTAAGGTCGCAGCTGTCGAGATGGGGATGTCGAGGACGATAAAGCTGCCAAGTGATAGCGTCTGAACCGCTAGATTTCCCCTGCTGTAATAGTTATCAGGCCATGGGGCGTAGATACCCTGAAGCCTCTCTTGTAGCTGTGGGACATGGATGCGACGGAGCACTGTGTACTCAGTCGGTATGGGGGTGTCGGCAGGAAAATTAACTCTCCAATTCGACCAGTTCTGTGACTTGATTGCATTCGGGCGTTTGATTCCTAGCTTTTTTAGTACTTTTTCATCGTTATAGGCATGTACGAGATTATTAGTTTCTGAGTAGTGCAGGGTGCAGTACAAGGTCTTCTCTGGAAGCTCTTGCCGATCGCTATCCCCTATATCCCAGTCTCTTCCAAAGAACTCGTATACTGTGATCCATGCCTTCGTTTGACTCGACGCACTCACACGGAGGGGTATCATGTAGTTGATAGATCCGTCCTTGTGCCGTATCTCAAGGACTTCATCCTTGATGCTTTCCCAGCTGCGGATGCTGTAGAAGGCGCTCTCGGATTCACCGCCTCTGAGGACTGATTCGACGCGTTCCGCGCTGTTGAATTCGACGAAAAAAGGGCGACAGGATGGGAGAAGCAGGGGGAGCACTAGCAGGCTGCTGCATCGCAGGATGGAGTGTAACATGTATTTTTATTGGAGTTCTAAGTTTTCCTTCTCATGGAGGATGCAGACTTTGAGCTGCTGACTCGAGCGTCTGATGTGTGCGTCCTCACCAGGTAAGATGGTGCCAGCGTAGTCGCCGTCTAGCTGGTAGGCGAGTTTTCCATCGCAGCTGATGCGGCATTCGTCTAGGACACGCAGATGGGTGAAGTCACTGACATTGCCCTCCCTTGCGCCACCCATGAGCATGGAGCTGAGTACTTCCATGATGACACCTGCACCTGCATGCTCGATGACTGCCATGTTTAGCATACCGTCATCTAGCTTTGCATGGGCGAAAAGAGTTCCTTCACCACCGTACCTACGGCCATTCCCTAGGATGATTTGGCTGCCGTAGAGTTCTTCACCTGATGGTAGATGTACGGTGATGCTGGGCGGTGACTCCATGCTGACCTTCACTGCTGCGAGGATGTGAGAGGACGCGCCAAGGTACTTTTTCATCCATGGGGTGATGCTCTGGATGACGCGTGCGTCGAGTCCGAAACCAGCGAGCTGGATAAAGGGCTTCTCGTTCACGCGGAATATATCTATGGACTGATGTCGCCCTCCCTGCATCGCTTGTAGCGCACGATCGAAGCGGCGTGAGCCGACACCTATTTCTCGAGCGAAGACGTTCATCGTCCCACAGGGGAGCACCCCCATGGCTGTCTCGCTGCCTATGAGACCATGTGCTGCTTCCATCAGTGTCCCATCCCCACCAGCTACGGCGACGACGGGTGCGCCTGCATCTGCGAGGGCGCGAGCCTGCGCTCGTAGGTCTTCGACGCTCTTTGTTTCAATAAATCGGAAGCATTCCTCATGCTCTTTCAGCCACGCCGCTAGACCAGAGCGATGCAGGCTACCGGCCATGGGGTTGAGCAGGATGGGAATGCTGGGTTTCATGTGAAGAGAGTCGTGGAGTAGAGCAGGATGCTGAATGTTGAGATGGTGAAGGCAGGGGAGTCGATGAGGTCGAAGATGCCACCGATACCAGGGAGCAGAGAGCCGCTGTCCTTTACCTCGATGCCGCGCTTAATAAGCGAGCCTGCGAGGTCGCCTGTCACGGAAAGAATGAAGATGATAACGAGTACCACGATGCTGACTACTGAGCCATTTAAGAGGGTGGATGCTAGCAGTGTCGCGGCGATGCTAGTCAGGATGAAGGAGCCGATGATGCCCTCCCATGACTTCTTCGGGGAGACGACGGGGCTGAATGGTCGCTTGATGAACTTGCGCCCCAGTGTGACGCCGCAGATATAGGCGAAGATGTCGCTGAGCTTCGTCACGAGGATGAGCCATAAGAGTACATCAACTGTGCGCTCGTCGAGTAGGAAGAGGAAGGAGAAACAGAACATCCACACAGGGTACACAAAGGCGAGCAGCATGAGCCCTATCTGCGGCACGGCTTCTTTCCCAGACTTACGCCCCGCGTCCATGCTCAGTAGTTCCTTGATAAACGCTCCTATGGTGAAGAGCAGGAAGAAGCCGACCATGTAGCCGACGAGCACGAGCCTATTCTCTAGTAGACCACCTTCGCCCTCCATGAGCAACGAGCTCAGGTAGGCCATCAGCCATGGGTAGATGATATTAATCCCCAAGCAGACTTCGCGATTCACGCGGCTGAGCTTATCCTTCTGCATCTTGTACCACTCGTAGCTGGTGAGATTACAGAGTAGGGCGATGAGGCTCGCGTAGCCCCAGAATGTATCAAGGGAGACTGCCCCAACGAGGAGACCTAGAAGGATGACGGTACTGAATGTGCGCTGAAAAAAGACGCGTGATTTAGAGTCCATGAGAGAGAGTTAAAATAATGCGCCTCCGTTTCGGAGGCGCATGATATGAGATATTATTCTCGAAGTTATATTATTTAGCTTTGCACTTGTCGCAGCCCCAGTTCTTGCGGATCTCGGCGAAGAAGTCATTCCCCTTATCATCGACGAGGATGAAGGCTGGGAAGTCTTCTACGGTGATCTTCCAGATGGCTTCCATACCCAGTTCTGGGTATTCGACGCATTCGACGCTCGTGATGCTGTTCTTCGCGAGGTCTGCTGCGACACCACCGATAGAGCCGAGATAGAAGCCTCCGTACTTGTTACAAGCATCGGTGACGCACTGGGCGCGATTTCCCTTAGCGATCATCACCATACTACCGCCCATGCTCTGGAAGAGATCGACGTAGGAGTCCATGCGACCAGCAGTCGTAGGTCCGAATGAACCAGAGGCGTAGCCTTCAGGAGTCTTCGCTGGACCTGCGTAGTAGATGGGGTGATTCTTGATGTAGTCAGGGAGATCCTTACCAGAGTCGACGAGTTCCTTCAGCTTCGCGTGAGCGATGTCACGACCGACGATGATCGTCCCATTGAGCGACAGACGTGTCTTCACTGGATACTGGGAAAGTTCTTCGAGGATTTCTGACATCGGGCGATCGAGGTCGATGCTGACGGATTCGCTCTTCACAGTGCGCCACTCTTCAGGGATGTAACGACCTGGGTCGAACTCCAGCTGCTCGATGTAGATACCATCGGGGCGGATCTTGCCCTTGATGTTACGGTCGGCGGAGCAGGATACACCCATGCCTACAGGGCAGGATGCGCCGTGGCGGGGGAGGCGGATGATGCGCACGTCGAGTGCGAACCACTTACCACCGAACTGAGCACCGAGACCGAGCTTGTGCGCTTCTTCGAGCACTTCCTTTTCGAGCTCCACATCGCGGAAGGCTCGTCCGTGTTCGTTACCCGTGGTAGGAAGATTGTCATAGTACTTTGCGGACGCGAGCTTCACCGCCTTCAGGCAGGATTCTGCGCTCGTGCCACCGACGACGAATGCGATGTGGTAAGGAGGGCATGCGGCTGTGCCGAGTGTGCTCATCTTCTCCACCATGAACTTCTTCAGGGATGTGGGATTGAGTAGTGCCTTCGTCTCCTGATAGAGGTAGGTTTTGTTCGCCGAGCCACCGCCCTTTGACATGAAGAGGAAGTCGTAGTCCGTGCCGTGGTCTGTGGCATAGAGGTCGATCTGGGCAGGGAGGTTAGTGCCGCTGTTTGTCTCCTTGTACATGTCGAGTGCGACTGTCTGGGAGTAGCGGAGATTTTCCTTCGTGTAGCAATCATAAGCACCCTGTGAGATGACTTCTTCATCATTGAAGCCAGTCCAGACCTGCTGTCCCTTCTTGCCCATGCAGATGGCTGTGCCTGTGTCCTGACAGAGAGGGAGGATGCCGAGTGAGGCTACCTCCGCATTGCGCAGGAGGGTGAGAGCCACGCTCTTGTCGTTGTCGGATGCTTCGGAGTCATCAAGGATAGCAGCTACTTGCTCCAGGTGAGCTGGCCGCAGGTAGAACGCAATATCATGCCACGCAGTCTCAGCAAGGAGACGCAGGCCTTCTGCCTCGACTTTCATGATGGGCTTACCGTCAAACTCGCTCATGCTGACATAGTCAGAGCTGATCTTGCGGTACTGTGTCTTATCGCCTTCCATGGGGAAGGGTTCTTGATAGAAAAATGGAGGTGTCGCCATAACGGAGGTATTTTATCATGAAGCGGATGCACTTTGCCAGTCTAATTTCTCTCCTGTGATGGAAAAGATAAAAAAAGCGACACTGCCCATGAGCAGTGTCGCTTAAAATATCTAGTGTCAGCAAGCTTATGGCTTGATAACGGATGCAAGAACGACCGTGCCGTTGTAGCGTGTGGTGATGTTCTCAGGAAGAGTAACTTCGCGGAGACGGATGGATTCCTTCATGCCTACGGAAGTGATGTCTGCTTCGATGCAGCAAGGAATGTTCTTCACTGCGCACTTAACAGGGATTTCGTGAACGATCTGGTGTACGACACCACCCATGCCGATACCAGCAGCTGTGCCGATGAGCTTGAGAGGGACGCGTGTCTGAACGATCGTTTCGTCAGTAACGGCGAGAAGATCCATGTGAGTGACGGTGTCGGTAAGGAAGTTACGCTGAATGTCCTTAACGAGAGTTGTGATTGTCTTGCCATCAAGGTCGATGTCAACGAGGAAGCAGTCTGTAGGCTGTTCGTTGAGGACGATGCGGAGATCTTTCTTAGCGAACTGGATGCTGATGTTTTCACCTACTTCTGCGCCGTAGATAACTGCTGGTACGAGACCTGCTGCGCGAACAGCGTTGAGCTTGCCTGTGCCTGTGATGTCACGCTTTGTTGCCTTGAGGATGGGATTTGCCATGTTTTTATGTAATTCTATGAATTGAAATTGAGGTTTGTTTGGAGGTATCCTGACGTCGGTAACTCTCTGTTGCTACCCGCCAGTTTTTACTCACTCAAGTCAGCGAGACAAGAGTGGAACGCGATAGTCTCACAAGATAGCTTCGTTGTCAATGAAAATGTGAAACTTAACAGAGAAAAAATATCAGCTAAACTGATAAAAGAAAGCGACCTGAAGGACAAATTGCATGTCAATTTGAGACCAGAGCCCCCCACGACACCTCGTGGGGGATAAGCGGCGGGATATTGCATGTCAATTTGAGACCAGAGCCCCCCACGACACCTCGTGGGGGATAAGCGGCGGGATATTGCATGTCAATTTGAGACCAGAGCCCCCCACGACACCTCGTGGGGGATAAGCG
>CAYJJD010000032.1:0-32653 GCA_964370425.1 uncultured Akkermansia sp.
CTAGGTGCCGGCTTTTTTCGCTTCTCAGTGCGGTCGGTGCGGCTCCAGTGTCTGTCTCATGGTTCTGTCATGGGTCAGCGCGCTTTCTGCCGCTTGTTTCTGTAGCTGTTCTTGCATGCGGTAGATGGGGACTCCGTGTTCTCTGCTCGCCGCGAGGCTGGCGTATGTTCCGTCTCCTTGTAGGATGAAGGCTTGCTGGTTGTCTCGCAAGCAGGTGTCGAGTATGTCGCGCGCACGCTGCGCGAGCTTCGGGTCGAGTAGCGGGATCATGAGTTCCACGCGTTTGTCGAGGTTCCTACTCATCCAGTCCGCACTGGCGATGTAGGTGAGCGGGTGTCCTCCGTTATGGAAGTTCAGGATGCGTGCATGTTCCAGATAGTAGTCGAGGATGCTGATGATGCGGGTGTTCGCCCGCGCGTTCTCCGTGCTGGGTAGCCAGCAGCAGATGCCGCGTATGTTTAGCTGTATCTGGACTCCTGCTTCCGCTGCTTTGTCTAGGGCGGTGATGATTTCTCTGTCGTTCAGGGAGTTCATTTTTCCTTTGATTTCCGCATGTTCTCCCACGCGGGCGCGTGCGGTCTCGGCTTCGATGTGCTCGATGAGGCGTTTTTTCATCATCGCGGGCGAGGGGAAGATGCGGCGGAAGCTGGTGAGCTGGGTGAGGCCTGTGACGGAGTTGAAGAATTGTGACGCGTCTGCGCCGAGTTTGTCGTCGCAGGTGAGCAGTGACATGTCGACGTAGATGCGGGCGGTGTTTTCGTTATAGTTCCCTGTGCCGAAGTGGCAGTAGCGTCTCAGTCCGTTGGCTTCGCGTCTGACGATGAGGAGGACTTTTGCGTGGGTTTTAAAGCCTTTTACGCCGTAGACGACTTGGACTCCAGAGCGTTGTAGGAGTTCTGCTTGGTCGAGGTTGTTTTGTTCGTCAAATCTGGCTTTGATTTCGACGAGCACGGTGACTTGTTTTCCTGCTTCTGCTGCGCGACAGAGGGCGCGGATGAAGCGTGAGTTTTTCGCGGTGCGGTAGAGGACTTGCTTAATCGCGATGACTTGCGGGTCTTGCGCGGCTTCTTCGATGAGGCGTACGACGGGTTCGTAGGATTCGAAGGGGTTGTAGAGCAGGATGTCGCCTTGCACGATGTTTTCAAACATGCTGATGTGTGTGTCGACATGTTGTGATTCGGCGGGTTTCCACTGGGGGGCTTTGAGCTTTTCATGTCCGTTTTCAAAGGCCATGCTCATGAGGTCTGAGAGGCGTAGCGGGCCTGGGATGAGGTAGATGGAGCTGCTGCGCGCGCCGACGATGGTGGCGATGCGCTGGCGGAAGATGATGGGGGTGGCGGTGGGGATTTCGAGGCGGACGCAGTCGGAGAACTTGCGCGCGACGAGTACTTCGGACATGCCTTCGACCATGTCACCTTCTTCGTCTTCGAGGATGATGTCGCCGTTGCGCGTGAGGCGGAAGGGGCTTTTGTAGAGGAGTTTCTCGGCAGGGAAGAGTTCGTGGGCGTATTCGAGGACGAGGTCTTCAAGGAGGACGTAGCGGTGTTTTCCTAGGCTGGGGAGGTGGATGCGGCGGGGGATGCCTTCGGGGAGGACGATGGCGAGGAAGCGGCTGTCATTTTCTTCTTGCTTTCGTAGTTCGAAACCGAGGATGAGTTTCAGCGAGGGGAGCGGGGTGTGAGGGTGGTCTCCCAGCGCGATGAGGGTGAGTGCAGGGGCGATCTGGAGGTGGAAGGTCTCGCTGAGGTCGAGTCGCTGCGCGTCGTCGAGCTGCGCGATGTCGACGGGGTGGAGTCCGTGTTCTTCCATCGCAGGGAGGAGCATCTGGTTGTAGATGTCGTACTGCTTGCTTACCATGCTGGAGGCGCGGTCTTGGATCTGGTGGAGCTGCTCGCTGGGGCTGAGGCCGCAGAGGTCGAGGCTGTGGTTTCCCGATTGTTCCATGAGCATGAGTCCGCCGACGCGTACTTGGAAGAATTCATCGAGGTTGCTCGCGGAGATGGCGAGGAATTTGATGCGTTCGAGCAGGGGATTTTCTTCACGCCCTGCGAGGGTGATGACGCGTTCGTTGAATTCCAGCCAGGATAGTTCTCTGTTGATGTACATAGGCTAGCTTTCTGCTGTGGGGGGTGGTGGGGCGGCTTCGCGTTTCTGGACGCGGGGGAGGGGGGTGACTTCGTTCCCGTTGAGCGGGGCGCGTCTCTGGTGGACGCGGGGCGCGAGTTCGGGGCTGTTCGCATAGGCGTCGCGGAACATTTCGAGTTTTGCGTCGATGTTATCCAGATAGTGCAGGAGCATGGCTTCGGGGGTCTTCGGGACGACGGGTGAGCCGTATTCTAGCTCGCCATGGTGGGCGGCGACGAGGTGGATGAGGTGCAGGCGGACG
Organism: uncultured Akkermansia sp.; assembly: GCA_964370425.1. Taxonomy (GTDB): domain Bacteria; phylum Verrucomicrobiota; class Verrucomicrobiia; order Verrucomicrobiales; family Akkermansiaceae; genus Akkermansia. The sequence goes on from CAYJJD010000032.1 coordinate 2,387, forward strand.
CGGTCAGAGGCGGGTTCGAGCTGGCTCCATTCTTGTCGGCGTTCGGGGGTGAGCAGGAAGTTCCAGAGTTTGTTGATCATTTCTATGCCGATGGGGATGTGCCCGAGGAGTTCGGCGACTTCGGAGTGGGGCATGCTGAAGCCAGCCTCTTCGTATTGGTTTTCCCACATTTTCCCGCAGTCGTGGAAGAGGATGCCTGCCATGAGGAGGTCTTCGTTCACTTCTGGGTAGACGCTACAGAGGGCTTTGCCCGCGCGCATGATGGCACTGACGTGTTCGACGAGTCCGCCGCGTCTCGCGTGGTGGAAGTTACGCGCGGCGGCGCAGCGTCTGAATCTGTCTTCGAAGGTGTCGAGCAGGGCGCGGCAGAGGTATTGCAGGCGTGGGTCGGTGATGCCCATGACGAGTCGCTGGATGTCTGCCCAGTCGCGCTGCTGCTTTTCCATGAGCTCGGGTGCGCCTGCGAGGAGGGTCTGTTCTTCTTGCTCGCTGAGGGGGCGCATGTGGAGCTGTGCGGCTTCCATGCCGTAGCTGCCGAGCTGCCATGAGGCGGTGAGTTCGACGCTCGCTCCTTTTTCTAGCTGGTTGCAGCTGTGGTAGCAGTCGGCGTTATCCCATATTTTGAGCGAGAATGTGGAGCTGGTGTCGGCGAAGCTGAGGTCGAGGTAGGGCTTCCCTGTTTTTGTGACTTTGTCTACTTTCTGGGTGAGCTGTGCCCATACAGCTCCGTGTACGGCGGACTGCTCAGCTTCTTTCTTAAGATCTGCGATACTATTCCAAAGCATAATGATGTATTAAGCATGCTAAATTCTGCCATGCCTAAAGTCAAGGAGAAAGGCTTCGTGGCGAGGAGCGTGACGCAAAAAAATCTTTTTCTGCCGTCGCCTAGGCGAAGCGCACGCATACCGTGTCTACGCTATTGCGTTTGCCACGGACGATAAGTGTCGCGCTTCGCGCCCCGCTGGATTCCCATTTAGGTGTCGCTTATGGGTAATTGCTCTTCGGCACGGCGGCGAGCAGTTGCTTCGTGTAGTCGCAGCTCGGGCGGTGGAAGATGTCCTCCGCGCTTCCTTGCTCGACGATGCGTCCTTTCTGCATGACCAGGACGCGGTCGGAGATGTAGTGGACGACGGAGAGGTCGTGGGAGATGAAGATGAGGGCGAGATCAAGGTCTGCGACGAGTTCGCGCAGGAGGTTCAGGATCTGGCTCTGGACGGAAACGTCGAGCGCGGAGACGGGTTCGTCAGCGATGATGAGGGCGGGGCGTGGGGCGATGGCGCGCGCGATGGCGATGCGCTGTCGCTGTCCGCCTGAGAATTCGTGGGGGAACTTGTGCATCTGCTCGGCTGCGAGTCCGACGCGTTCGAGCAGCTCGGCGACGGCTGCTTGTTTCTGCTGCTGGCTGTGTAGGTCGTCGCGTCGCTGCTGGAGGGCTTCGAGTAGGGTCTGGTAGATGGAGAGGCGCGGGTTTAGCGAGCTGTAGGGGTCTTGGAAGACCATTTGGAAGTCGAGACGGTGACGGCGTAGTTCCGATGAGGGTAGGGCTGAGAGGTTTTCTCCGTGCAGCAGGATATGTCCCGAGCTGGGGGGCTGTAGCTGCATGATGGCACGTGAGAGGGTGGACTTCCCACAGCCTGATTCTCCGACGAGTCCTAGGATTTCTCCTTTTTCTAGGCTGAAGCTGACTGCATCCACGGCGATGATGGTGTCGCGCAGTCCTCCCCAGAGGCTGCGGACGGGGAAGTGGACGCTGAGTTCCTGTACGTCGAGAAGGGGCATAGCGGCAGTGTAGCATAGATGCTGCTATGTCGCAAGCTCACCTTTACTCTTCATCTTCTGCTGCGTAGAGTAAGTTGTCATCTTCCATGTCATCTTCGTAGGTGTAGCGCTCTCTGCTTTCTTTTTCGTGGCATGTGCTGAGTACCGCGGCGAGTAGCTCGTCACGTGAGAGCTGCGATTCCATCAGCTCCTCCCACTCTTCATCTCTGATGGCATGAAGATCCAGCATGAGTAGCTGTTCATCTGGCACGCCTTCTTCCATCAGCTGTTTTCTTCTGCTGCTGACATATCTGCCTGCGCTTCATCCATGGGGTAGGATTTCTCTTTTTCTGCGGCTTGGTAGACTGCTTGCACGGCTGCGTGGGTGACAGTGGCGACGAACTGCGCCATTTGTGGTTCGATGACTTGGGGTGGAGCGTGGCGGCGCAAGTCGTCGATGAGTGAGGCTGGTAGGTTGATGAGTAAGGTGTTTTTCGCGCTGCCTTCTTCTTTATGCGCCTGCATGATTTCGCGAAGGCGTGCGTGATAACGCTGTGGTATGGGGCGGTAGGAGAACCAGCCTCTGACTGTTCCGCCATTGACACAGAGCTGTTCGCCAAGCCATTGAGTGGTTTTTTTCTCACGGCGTAGCCAAGCTTTTATCTCTTCCGTTAGCTGTTCGGAACTCACCATGAGATTTTAAGAGCGCAGGGGAGGTGAAGCAAGCAAATTGCAAAAAGTGTCTACGGAGCGCATGTTTCCGCGCTCTTCTTGTGCGCGATGTGTATAGCTTCTCTGCGAGCCTTTATGAAAAAGATGATATTGACTCTGGTGGTATGGTAGGCTATAGTAAGGGAAAGGGGATCTCGCCTTGAGCGCAAATCTAAACTTCGTGCGCGATGGCGCGTCTTAGCGGCTTATGTAGTGAGTCCCATAAAAAAATTCTGAGACGATGTTACGATTAATAGGAAATGTTATTTGGATTGTATTCGGTGGGTTTCTTCTCGCGCTGGAGTACTTGGTGGCGGGGCTTATCCTCTGCCTGACTATTATTGGCATCCCCTTCGGCTTGCAGGCGATGAAGCTGGGGATGCTCGCGATTTTTCCCTTCGGGAACACGACTGTCATCTGCGAGCGTAGCAATGGCTTGCTCAGTCTGGTGATGAATATCTTATGGATTATCCTCGGGGGGATTTGGATCGCGCTGACGCATCTCGTGCTGGGGCTTATTTTCTGCGTCACTATTATCGGAATCCCCTTCGGGTTGCAGCATTTTAAGCTGGTGGTGGTAGCACTCGTGCCCTTCGGGCGTAAGATCGTGCCTCTTGAAGATGCCTATTGAGTTCACAGTGTGATCTCGTAGACCATCAGTTCGAGGACGCGGCCTTCGTCGGTGACGAGTTTCTGATCCTGCTCGATGACGATGCCGCCGTAGAACTGGGGGATCTTCTTGCTCGGTTCATTGCGCCAGTCGACGGGGTAGACGAGCTTCTGGAAGCCGAGCTGCTTTGCGACCTCTATTACGCCTCCGACCGCTTCACGACCATAGCGATGACCGTGTGAGCCCTTCTTCGTCCAGATGCTGATCTCGGGGACATCATGGTTGAGATGGTGGAGGCCGGCGATGCCGATGAACTCCTCGTCTAGCTTCGTACGTATCACGTAGAGAGAGGTGAGCTTAAGCTCGTGCTCCGCCATGGACAGCTTGATGTAGCTCAGTGTGTCGGAGATATGCTGGGGGACTTCGGGCTGCATGTAGACATTCACCTCATGGGTGAAGTTATCGAAGATGTCTTGCGCGTCGTCGAAGTTGACTAGATTTAGAATAAGGCGTTCTGTTTCAAATGACATAGGCTTATGATATGTTCAGCTAAGTGTAGCATAGATACGCGGTATGGGCAAGGATAATTCCCTGTGTCTCACGGAGCAACACGGATTTTTTTTCCTTGCAAAGCCGCTCCTATGCGCTTAAAATGACGCATCATGAAACGACTCGAAGGTAGAACCGCCATCGTAACAGGAGCTGGCCGCGGAATAGGTCAAGCTGTCGCAGAACGCTTCGCCCAAGAAGGCGCGAAAGTCATTCTCATCTCTCGCAATCCTGCCTCCTGCGGAGGAGCAGCAGACGCTATCAACGCGCAGTACCCTGACTCCTGTGTTGCCTATCCCTGCGACGTGGCAGACGCTGCCGCTGTGGACGCATGCGTGAAGGAAATCCTCAGCCAGTACCCAAGCATCGACATCCTCGTGAACAATGCAGGCATCACAAAGGATGGTCTACTCATGCGCATGAAGGAAGCAGACTGGGATGCCGTCATGGACACGAATCTCAAGAGCGTCTTCCTCTTCGTGAAGGCACTCATGCGCACCATCAGCAAGAGCCCAGCGGGACGCATCATTAATATGGGCTCCGTCGTCGGTATCACGGGTAACCTCGGTCAGTCGAACTACGCCGCCTCGAAGGCTGGACTTATCGGCTTCACGAAGTCCATCGCCCTCGAACTCGCTTCCCGTAAGGTCGCGTGTAATGTCATCGCCCCTGGCTTTATCGCCACGGAAATGACAGATGCCATCCCTGAGCAGGCACGCGAAGCCATCCTCTCCCGCATTCCGATGAAGGACATGGGGCGCCCTGAAGACATCGCGAGCTGCGCTGCCTACCTCGCCTCGGATGAAGGCCGCTACATGACAGGTCAGGTTCTCGTCTGTGACGGTGGTATGTGCATGTAAAAAACTGCCTATAAAAATCATTTTACCAGCCCTGCTGAGCCTTAGAGCTCAGCAGGGCTGAATTGTTATACCTACAGGCACACTAACAGCTTGCTATTCCCGACCGATTTAGTATATGCTTGCCCCATGACAACATTAAAAACACTTTGTTTACTGGGGCTATCCGTCGTGATGGGCGCGAGCGCTATGGCAGAAACGATCAAACTTCCAGCACCTGTGAAAGAAGGCGGCATGACACTGCTCGAATCACTGAGCAAGCGTCGCACCGTACGCGCCATGGACAAGGAGAAGACACTGGACATGACGACACTGGGTAATCTCCTCTGGGCGGCGAACGGCATCAGCGATGATGTGGGGCATCGCACGGCACCTACAGCGGCGAACAAGCAGGAATTCGAACTCTACGTCGCGACAGCGCAGGGGGTATACTACTATGATGCGCCGAAGCATGAGTTAAAACAAGTCGTCGCAGGGGGAGAAGTCTTCAAGGCAGCACGCTCGTATGGCTCGGTAGAAATCCTCCTAGTAGGCGACAAGAACAAGCAAGGCAACGAAGGGCTCATGCACTGTGACTCTGGCTTTATCGGGCAGAACATCTATCTCGCCTGCACGGCCTTTAATCTAGGCACGGTGTACAGAGCCTCCTTCCCGAAGAAGAAGCTCAATGAGATGATCCCGCTGCCAGAGGGTAGTGAGATTATCTATACGCATTCTGTGGGTTACAAGGTTGAAGCTAAGTAAAGGAAAAAATCAACACATCGAAAGGTCACCTAAAAGGTGACCTTTTCTCTTTCCCCTTTCGCTCCCAACCATTGCCCGACACCTAGAGCGGGAGTCCAGAGGGGCTCAGCTCCTCTGGCAGGGTGTGGGACGGCGTCCCACTGGGGGCGTGGGGGCTAGCCCCCGCATAGCAGACCGTGATCGCAGATCACGGAACGTCAGTGAGTTCACAAAATTCACACACGCCCGCGTCGAAGTCCCAGCTTCGTGTCAGCACCCTCACTGACGTCCCCTATCTTCTGCCCGCAGGGCAGCTCTTCTCTGCCGTGGAAGGCGCGAAGCGTAACAGAGCGGTGGACGCTATCGCGTTTGCCTCAGAAGAGATCAGTCGCGCTTCGCGCGCGGTAGTCGGAGCGTCAGTTTCTGGTGCGGATACCATGCTGGGTTTGCCCCACGGGCGCGTGCGACTTCACTCTATGAGGAAACTGACGCTGCTGTGGCTGTGCCACAGCTTTTTTATGTGGTGGCTTTGCCCCCACGCCCCCAGCAAGGACGCCGTCCTTGCATCCTGCTTAAGGTCAGTGGACCTTAAGAATCCTTTTATGTGTCGCTCATGGGTATTGCGTTACTTATGTGTCAGTTAAAGTGTTTAGAACGTGATCGTGGCTTGCTCCCGCATGTTCTGCGTGGTTCTACGCTATCGCGTTTGCCTCAGAAGAGATCAGTCGCGCTTCGCGCGCGGTAGTCGGAGCGTCAGTTTCTGGTGCGGATACCATGCTGGGTTTGCCCCACGGGCGCGTGCGACTTCACTCTATGAGGAAACTGACGCTGCTGTGGCTGTGCCACAGCTTTTTTATGTGGTGGCTTTGCCCCCACGCCCCCAGCAAGGACGCCGTCCTTGCATCCTGCTTAAGGTCAGTGGACCTTAAGAATCCTTTTATGTGTCGCTCATGGGTATTGCGTTACTTATGTGTCAGTTAAAGTGTTTAGAACGTGATCGTGGCTTGCTCCCGCATGTTCTGCGTGGTTCTACGCTATCGCGTTTGCCTCAGAAGAGATCAGTCGCGCTTCGCGCGCGGTAGTCGGAGCGTCAGTTTCTGGTGCGGATACCATGCTGGGTTTGCCCCACGGGCGCGTGCGACTTCACTCTATGAGGAAACTGACGCTGCTGTGGCTGTGCCACAGCTTTTTTATGTGGTGGCTTTGCCCCCACGCCCCCAGCAAGGACGCCGTCCTTGCATCCTGCTTAAGGTCAGTGGACCTTAAGAATCCATTTAGGTGTCGCTCATGGGTATTGCGTTACTTATGTGTCATTTAATGTGTTTAGAATGTGATCGCGGCTTGCTCCCGCATGTTCTGCGTGTCGGTCGTCTCGCCGAATATCTCTTCGAGCTCAGCTGGGAAGCTGGGGAGTAAGATGAGACGGCTTTTCCTCTCCGTGTCCATCCACTCTTCTCGTAGCAGAGGCTGCTTCTCATTATAACCAAGGATGATGATGTCGGCTTCCATCTCCACGCCGCGTTCGCGCCAGTATTCATAGCTAAGTGCCGAGGCGTTTCCTATGTAGAGGACTCGGTCTTTCCCTCTGTTCCACAGGATGAGTGCGCCGTGATCTGCTAGCAGTGGTCGCTCAAGAAGGTGTAGGGGCGCAGGGTAGATGCTCCAGCTCATGCTGGGCTCGTCCTCAGGGTGTAGGTGCAGTGGCTGCGCATCTAATGTTTGTATGCTCACTAGGTCTTTCCACAGGGCGCGCAGGACAGGGAGCTGCGCTTTTGCGTGGCTTTCTCTCTGGATGAGGTAGCAGCTGGGGCTGTAGCCACTGGCGAAGAGTGCGGGTCTGAGTCTCCAGCGCGCGTCTCTGTCGTTCCCATCGGCGATGAGTAGTCCGCCATTCCCCAGCTGGCAGGCGGTTTTCCCATAGCCTAGTTTCAGGATGATGCCCGCGTCTGCGGCTGCTGGTCGCGTCGTGGGGAGGTAGGAGCCTTCTAGGCTAGCTGTGTAGCTGACTGTCCCAAGTAGTAGTCCTGATGCTTGTAGCGCGAGGGTGGTCACGAGGCTGCCGAGGTAGGGGATGCCAGCGGTGCAGATGAGGAGTAGCCCCATGCCCATGACGAGGGGGAGCAGCGGGGCGATGAGGATGTTCGTGAGCATGCCGTAGGGGTTCCAGCTGCCGAAGTAGATCATGAGGATGGGTAGGGAGATGAGCCAGGCTACAGCGGAGATGAGGATGTTCGCGCGCAAGAAGGCTTCGAGCTTCACCTGCGCATGCTCGAAGCGCGTGTAGAGCGGGCGTGGCAGGTAGCTGTCTGGGCCAAACCATGGGCTGCTGTTTCTGATGGTCTGGATGATGAGGAGGATGGCCGCGTAGACGAGGAAGGAGAGCAGGAAGCCTGCCTGCACGAGCTGCTGCGGGGAGATGAGGATGCTGGCGATCGCGACGGCGGCGAGCAGGTTCATGGGGCTGATCTGCCGACGCAGCAGGAAGCCGCTGAGCAGCAGCACGAGCATGAGGTAGGCGCGCAGCGAGGAGACAGCCATGCCTGTGAGAAAGACGTAGAAGCCGACAGCGATGATGATGCAGATGATGTTCACCTGACTAGGGAGGCGAAAGGGGAGGATGCGCTGTAGGAGGCGTAAGAAGAGCCAGAGGAGACCTGCGACGATGCCGACGTGGAGTCCACTGACGGCGAAGGCGTGCAGTCCGCCGCTCCACTGGAAGAGTTCGAGGGTTTCCGCATCGGCCTGCGCTTTTTCTCCGAGGACGAGGGCGGCGAGGACTTGTCGGCGTGGGTCGCTTGCTTTTTCTGGCTCATCTGGGATGAGCTGGCGGAGGAGGACGGCGCGCCAGCGGGCGGCTTGTCCGCGTAGGGCGGCCCATGAGGGTGGGTGGTCGAGTATGTCCATGGACTGGACGTTCACGCTGCCTGCGATAGTATTGCTCTGGAACCACGCGGCTTGGTCGAAGCTGCCAGGGAGGCGGTCTGCTGCGCTGGTGAGGGCTCGCGGTGTGCCGTGGATGCGGACGCGGTCTCCGAGCTCTCCGCTGAGGCGGCCTCGGAGGTGGACTTTCAGCGGGGCATGCTGGTCTATTTCTAAGAGTGCGCTGTATTCTGAGCGTCGGACGAGTGTGCCTTCTAGGTGCAGCTCGGGGGCGGTAAGGACGCTGTCGCGTGCATACTGGTAGACAGTTCGGGTGTGTTCTAACTGGTAGGCAGCATAGCCGCTGATGAGGGTGCAGATGAGTAGCAGCCTCCAGCGTCTCTGCCACAGCAGGTAGAGCAGGGGCAATAAAAGGAGGGCGTAGTAGCCCATGCCGCCTCTGCTTCCCAGCTGTATGCTGATGAGGCAGGCTAGGGGGAGCAGGAGGGGCGCGCGGTTGAGCAGCCTATGCAGCAGCGAGGTGTGGCTCAACCTAGGGGGCATTACGCAGCGCTCTTAGGGTTTATAGACGGTGACGGGACCTGTCTGGCTGGACTGGACGGAGCGTATGCGCTGCACGGCGGCGATGATGCGCTGCGCACCGCTGGCTATTTCTTCCTCGGTGCAGTAGCGGTTTAGCGAGAGGCGCAGGGCTTCGCGTGCTTCTGTGTCGCTGAGTCCCATGGCGGTGAGGATGTGGCTGGGCTTCGGGTTCGCGCTGGAGCAGGCTGAGCCTGCAGCGCAGAGGAGTCCAGTGGCTTCAAGTAGCAGTGAGAGGGGCTCGGCTCGGCAGCCTGTGATGCGGAGGTTAAGCACATTACAGACGCGTGCGGCGGCTTGCCCGTGTACGGTGACAGGGAGTCCTGCAGCGCGGAGCTGGGCTAGCAGGCTGTCGCGGAGGACGGCGAGCTCGCTGTAGCTTTCGCGTGCTTCCAGTGCGCTGGCTGCGGCTGCGCCGAAGCCGATGATGCCTGCGACGTTTTCCGTGCCTGCGCGGCGTGCGGATTCATGTCCTGCGCCATGGAGAAGGGCGCGGTATGCTGCGCCTCGGCGTACGTAGAGTGCGCCTATGCCTTTCGGTCCATGGATCTTATGTGCGGTGAGGCTGATGTAGTCGACGGGGATGTCGTGGGCACGCAGGGGCTGCTTCGCGAGGCCTGCAATGGCATCGAGGTGGAGCTGCCGACCTGCTTGCTTCGTGAGTTCTGCGAGGCGTGGGAGGTCTTGGATGACTCCTGTTTCTGCGTTCACCCAGCTGAGGCTCGCTCCTGCGTGATGGGGGAGTAGTGCCGCCCACGCGTCTAGGTCTATCTCGCCTGTGGGCAGGACGGGGCAGGTGGCGCGTACATGCGGGGAGTTCAGCGTGGCGGGGTGGTCGGTCGCGCAGGCGAAGCTGTCGCCTAGCTGGCTCAGCGCGGTGTTCGTCGCTTCTGTGCCGCCTGAGGTGAAGATGATTTCATCGGCTGCGGCACCGATGAGGGTGGCGACTTGGGCGCGGGCGTGCTCGATGGCTTCGCGTACGCGCTTCGCCGCGCCGTAGGAGGCGGAGGGGTTATGGTACTGCTCGCGGAGGTAGGGAAGCATGGCTTCCAGTACCTCGGGGGCGAGTGGGGTGGTGGCGTTGTTATCCCAGTAGATCATCGTACTTTTACAGCTCGTCTTCGAGGCGTTCGAGCATTTGCATGAGTTCGTAGGACTGGAGGTCGGAGTCGAGGATACGCTCGATTTCCTCTTCGAGTCCGCTCATGAGCTTGTCGTAGGCTTTCTGGTCTTTTGACTTGATCTGGTCGTAGGCGCGCTTCGAGCGGACTTCATCGACGGTGAGTGTGCTCTCGTCGTCTTCGTCATCTTCGTCATTGTCATCATCCTGGTGACGGTTTGCCATGCGGTCGTAGGTCTCGGTGGAGTCGGGCATGAGTCTCTTCAGTGCGTCGCGGCCTTCGGCGACGTCGTCATCGCTGCGGATCTTTTTCAGAATGGCGAAGATCTCACTGTAGCGATCCATGTCGTCTTCGTACTCTTCCTTTGCGTCTTTCAGCTCGGTTCGGGTGAGTTTCTTGGCGAGTTCTTTTTCGCGCTCTTCTTGCTGCTCTGTGCTGTCGTGCGTCTGGGCATGGCAGGGGAGGAGGGGAAGAAGGCAGAGGCAGAGCGCGGGGCTGAATAGTCTGGTGAATGGGGGCTTAATCATGAAATGAAGTGTGTGGGGGGGGATGGAGGTGGCTGGTGGCTGGTGGCTGGGGATTAAAGTGGGCTGGACTTTACCTTCACCTCTTGCAGGAGGCTAAAGACGGCTGGGGGGACGCAGGCTTCTGCCCATCGCTCCCATCCTGTCGCGCCCACGAAGCTGCGCACGATGGAGGAGGATACCTGCTCGAACTCGCTGGGTGCCATGAGGAAGATGGACTGGATGCCTTCTTCCATGCGGGCGTTCATGCGGGCTATGGTTTTCTCGTATTCGAAGTCGGTTGTATTACGAAGCCCACGTAGCAGGAAGCTAGCCTTCGCCTTCTGAGCGAAGTCGACGAGGAAGCCGTGATCGACGACAGCGAGGCGCACATTCCCAGGGAGGTCTTTCAGCAGCTCTTCTAGCACGTCACGACGCTGATCCATCGTGAGGTAGCTGGGCTTCTCGGGGTTCACCGCGAGCGCGATAACGAGTTCGTCAAAGAGCATCGCTCCTTGCCGCATCATCCATAAGTGCCCCTTCGTCGGGGGGTCGAAACTACCAGCATAGACAGCTATACGTGACATGTCACTAGATTAATAATTTTTTCTCGAGAGGTCAAGGTTATAGTGCCTGTGTTCTAGGGCACTTTGCGAAATAAGCTGCTTCGGATTTTGCTTGCTGTTTCGCTCATTTTTGAGATCAGCATTCTGCTCGGCCTCATTGTGCAATGCCCCCTTAATCTAAGCTCAGGGCAGCCTCTATCTCCGCGACGATGCGACTGACAGGCAGCAAGCGACCATGCCCCTTATCACCACAGGCGAGCATGCCTGAGTCGTCAGGCCCATGAATCGCGTGGTTGTCACGCTCAGCGAGGATGCAAGCATTCTGCTGAGTCGCGATGTGATCCCACATCTGGCCATTCATCGCAGGGAAGATAAGGACAGGTCCGCGGTAGGCGAGATACAAGCTAGTAAGCGCATTCGGGGCGAGCCCCTGCGCCATACAGGCTATCGTATTCGCCGTGGCGGGCACGATGCAGAGCAGATCTGCCATCTTCGCGAGCTTGATATGAGCAGGCTGCCATTCATCCGTCTCATCCTCGAAACTCGTGATCACAGGATGGCGCGACAGCGTCATCAGGGTCAGAGGAGTCACGAACTGGAGAGCCGTGGGCGTACACACACAGTGAACATCGTGACCATGCTTCACCAGCTGGGAAGCAATGTCTGCCGCCTTATAAGCCGCGATGGATGCAGTGATACCTAGAATGATCGTCGCCATACTCAGCTAGGGGAGGGGAGTAGAAACTTAGGCAGGATCGAGCTCAACAATCATGTTGAGCTCGACAGCCACACCGAGAGGAAGACTGGCGACACCTACAGCAGAGCGAGAGTGAGCAGCCTCGGGACCGAAAAGCTCGACGAGAAGATCGGAAGCACCGTTGAGCACCTTAGCTTGGTCGATGAAGTCGGGAGTACAATTCACGAAACCATTCACAGCCACAATACGGCGCATAGGCTCGAAACCACCGAGCTCGGCCTTAATGACAGCGAGGCGGTTCATGAGGCAGAGAGCGGCGGCGCGCTGCGCCTGCTCGATACTGACATCGGCACCGAGCTTACCATAGACAGACTCATCGCCATTAATCGCGATACCACCTGATAGGTGGAGATAATTACCTGTACGGATGCACTGGACGTAAGAACCGACAGGAGCGGGAGCGGGGAGGAGGGCTAAGCCCTTTTCCACGAGAACTTGTTCATTTAATTTCATATCGACTATACTCTACACCGCCACGCGCGAGATGGCAAACAAAAAATCAGGCGTAAAAACGGCGTAGAAGCAGAAACGCCTGTGCCCTCACAAAAGCCCGACACTTAGAGCGGGAGTCCAGACGGACTCAGCACCCTCTCTGCCGTGGAAGACGCGAAGCGTGCCTCTGTGTTCACCGTGGTTCGAGGCTAACGCGCTTGCGTCAGAAGAGAAGAGTCACGCTATCGCGCGCAGTAATCGGAGCGTCAGTTTCTCGTGTGAACACCATGCTGTGGTTTGCCCCACGGGGCGCGTGTGACTTCATGCTATGAGGAAACTGACGCTGCCGAGGCTGCGCCTCGGCTTTGATGCGCTGGTGGATCTGGTAGTATGTCTTCGTACAGGGCGGGCGTGGAGTCTTCGATTGGGGTCGCTCCCACGGCTTTCGCATAGAATTCCACAGGTCCAACGCCTCCTACGATGGCATAAGCATATCCCTGCGCTTTCAGAGACTCCAGTGCCATCAGCAGAAGGGCTTTCCCCAGTCCCGTGCCGCGCTGGCTTTCATCCACTCCCATAGGCCCTATGTAGCCGCGCGCAGTGACATCACAGCAGGCAAAGCCCAGTACCTTCTTGTCCTTCGTCGCGATAAAGCAGCCAATGGGCTGGCGAGAGAAGGCTATCTTCGTCTCACTCACCCACTTCGGGCTGAAGTGCCGCCCCACCCAGTCGGCGACGATGTGTCGCTCATAGGCGCGTGCTGGGCGGAGGAGGATTCCTTGTGCAGCGAGCTCCGCTCGCAGCGTGTTCTGGCTCTCTGCCGATGGAAGGCGGTAGAGGCGGACGAGCATGTCTATCATGTGGATTTTTTTCTTAGAGGGCTAATAAAAAAATGAGGGCTCGATCTGGTGAATCGAGCCCTCATGCGTTTTAAATATTATTTCGCTGCTTCCTTACCGGGACCATGGTAGTAGTTAAGGAGTTTTGCGACGTCCTGATCCTTCAGCGGTGCTTCGGAGTAGACTCGTGCCATGTAGGCGAGTGTGACTGATTCGCGGAAGTTCGAAGGGGCGTCCTTCCAGATAGCGTCGGTCATCTTCGGGTTCAGCCCGATGTCGACGAGGTAGGCGCGTGTGTCAGCGGTAGCCCAGAGGAGCTTCGCTGCGCGTTCCAGCGCAGCGACGGTGAACTCACGGTTCGCTCCGTGCTGACTGACGGCGGCTTCGCAGAGGAGGTCCACTGCTTTTACGGCCTTCTTCGCGTTCTCTCCCTTCAGGGCAAAGTCCTTGATCTCTGCTGAGGGAAGCTGGGCGATGATTGCCTCGGCGAGTGCGTAGCGTAGGAATCCATAGTTCTCGACGCTGAGGGCTCGTACGGCCTTCTTGTCTTTCATGAATTCTTCTATCTTCGTCTGGAGCGCTGCTCCCGATGTGCTAGAGCTGGAGAGGTCTCCGAGGAGTCCTGCGACCTTCACAAAGCTCTTCAAACGATCGGTGTTAGCGGCGCGGCGTGGGTAGCTAGCGGCGAGTTTCTTCACGTCTTCCCAGTCCTTGAGGCGTATAGCACTGACGAGTTCGTAGTAGGCTGCCTGTGACGCTGGGTCATTCGGCAGTCCTATCATGGCTGCGTACTTTCTCTTGACGGCAGCGAGTCCTGGGCGTGCCTTCGCTAGGTCGTTCGCACGGTAGTTTGTGAGTGCGTTCGCGAGCTCTGGCGGTGTCACGATCATGAAGAGGCGGCAGTTGCTCAGCTGCTCCTGACCGGGGCGGCCTGCACGGAGGTAGGAGAACTTACCTCCTGCTTCTGCGGATACGAGATCCACCTGTGCGGGGTTACCTGATTTGAGCTGTACAAGGAGCTTTACCGTCGTAGGTGTTTCTTGCGATAAGGCGATGCCACTAAGCCCAACGAGGGCGAATGCGATAGATTTAACGATATTCATATGTGTGATCTATGTCTAAGATTTAGTTGTTTGCATTAACTGCGCGGTCGAATTCACGCTTTTGTTGGTCTTCACGCTGTACGGAGCTGTCGGAGTCATACTGCTCGACGGCACGTACGACGGCACGATAGGCATCGCGGTCTGCTGGAGTCATCTTTTCCTCGATCTTTCCATCGACTACCCACTTCACATAGGTCTGTCCCATGTTCCATGCGTTCCAGCGGTCAGATGGCTTGAAGGTGTTCGCCAAGCGGTCGCCCGAGGAGGGGTTGTTACGCTTCCACAGCAGTTCCATGGAGGCGACGCAGGCGGGTGCGGAGTAGCTGACGCGTGCGCGGTTCTGGTTGTACAGGTTCAGGTAGGTGAGTAGCGCATTGCGCTCGTCACCCGACTTCGCGTAAGCGTCTGCGAGCAGCATCATCATGTCGAGGCGTGCTTCGTTGTTCGCAGCGGAGCGTGTGTACTCGCTAGCCGAGGCGATCGCGCCTGCGTAGTCGGCCTGAGCCATCTGGAGGCGTGTGAGTCCGAGTAGAGCTCCGCCTGAGAGGTCGCCATCCTGCATGTTGATGACTTGCTGGAAGAGTGGCTGTGCCTGTGCTCGCGTATTCGCGTCTGTCGCGAGTGCGAGGGCGTTTGCCTTACCGAGCATGGCTGCACCTCGCAGCGATAGGTCTCTGCCATTAATCACGTGGTCGAAGAAGCCCACGGCTGTGGCGCGGTCTGACTGGCGGGATTCTGGGAGGTCCTGCACGTAGCTGACGAGGAAGTTACCCAGCTCGACATTTCCGTAGGAGGACAGGTCTGCGGGCTTGTACTTGCGGAGCATCTCGCGGAAGGCGCGGCTGATTTCTTCCTGCTGAGCGGAGACAGCGGCTGCGTCTTCTGGTGAGATGCTAGCGAGCTGCTCGTTCATGAGTCCGATTTCATTAATATCAATGATGGAGCGCATGATCTTGTCGTTCGCATCGACTCCAGGGAAGTTACGGTGGAACGCGATCTTGTCAGCGTAGCTGAGTTCCTTGCCCTGTGCCTTCATCGTGTCGAAGTAGAGGTCTACGTAGCTCGGGAAGGTGTTCTGCAAGTCTGCGTTCACGATGCCCGTCTTCGCGCTCTGGGCGGATTCGCGCACATAGAGTTTCTGCATGCGATCGGACGCTTCTTCTATCTTCGCGAGATCGCCTGTCTCTGTGGCGTGCTTCAAGGTGAGGTAGGCCATCGTGAGGACGTAGGCGTCACCTGGCTGATCCACCTTCGCCCAGTACTCATCGTAGTAGCCTGCGATGCGCTTGGCGGCGGCTTCAGGTGTTTCATTCGGCATGGGGATCTCTCCTGAGTAGGATACGAGCCAGTAGAGGGCGTTAGACGCGATAGCCTTTGAGTCTGCTGTGTTCGCTGTGATACCAGAGTTCGCAGCATTAATGAGCAGCTCGATACCTTCGACCTTGCGCTTTTCATCTTCACCATTGATAAGGATGTTACCCGCGAGTAGGTAGGAGATGGGGGAGAGGTCGTGCTCTGGCCAGTACTTCACGATTTCCATGCAGTACTTGTAGGCTTCGTCGAGGTCGCGAGCGCGTTCCTCACCTTCCTTCGTGTTCGCACGCTTCGCAAAGGTGTCGACACCGCAGTAGTATACGCGAGGTAGGAGACCCTGATGCTCGGTAAGATCCTGTGAGGGGTACTTCACGATGTAGTCACGGATGAGTTCAAGTCCGCGGTCGTAGTACTTCGCATCGACGCTGCCGAGCTTGTTGTACGCGGACATCATGAAGAAGAGTGCCTGTGTTTCCAGCTGTGCGCCTAGCTTACCATCTGTGTGCTCTGCCTTCAGGAAGACTTCCCCAGCTTCGGCGAGTTCTTCAAAACGCTCGAGGCGATACAGAGCTGCGAGGCGGAAGAAGAGGGCGTTCGTGTAGTTCACGTGGCTCTTGTTATTCTCGTAGGCTTTTTCTAGCTCCGCGGCAGCTTCGATGCAGCCTTCGAAGTTACCTTCATTCAGGAGGCGAGCGGCACGACCTGCGAGGAGGTTGTTCTTTTCGTCGTCGGAGAATGCTCCGCCACCAGCTTCGCCGAGGCTCTTCTCAATAGCAGCTGCGATTTCAGTTTCACCAAGGGTCGAATGCAGAGCCATGAGCTGAAGGCGGTTCTTATCATGGAATGGGGTGACCTTACCATCCGCGCCTCGTGTCGAATAGTTAGGGTACTGGTCGGTGACGACCTGATAAGCGGCTTTCGCGAGGCGAGTCGAGCCGAAGCTATGCGCGAGCTGTGCTGAGCCGAGAATGCTCATCGCCTCGAGTGACATGTTATCCTTCTTGAGGTTTTCAAAGAGGGTGAGCACTTGCTTCTGCGTCTGAGGGTTAAACGCGATCTGCCAGCCTGCATCAGGGAGTCTCTTGCTCGTCGTCTTTTCCATGAACTTCACCTGCGCGCCCAGTTCATCAAGAGTGCGCTTCGAGTCAGGGACGAGGGAGAACATCACGAGCGTGGTACGTGCTGCTCCGATCGCGTCTGCGGCCTTACCTTCAGAGAGGAACTTACCGACGGCGTTCGACGCATCTGCACCTTGCTGCAAGAACATGCTGGCGTAGCGACCTGCACGCAGTGTGCCGAGGTCGTACTGCTCGGGTGCCGCGGAAACGATCTTGTCCACCCAAGGAAGGTACTGTGGGTTTGCCTTCGCGATGCGAGAGATGGAGTTCAGCGAGCTCATGACCATCTCATCAGGAATGTGCGCGCGTGACTTGCGGCTGATCTCGAGATACTTCTGCGCGAGCTCGAAGTTAGGCTCAGCTTGGAAAAGCGCGGACTGGATGATGAGCAAGCAGATTTGAGCGTCGAGCTTCAGCTGCTTTTCTTGGGCGGATACTGCACCGCGTGAGAGGAGCTGGTAGTACTTCTCCAGCTGCTCAAGGGCGATGGGGTAGAACTTAGGATCTCCTGGCTTCTTCTCTGTACCAGCGGCGCGGTTGTACGCATTCACGGCGCGCTTGAACATAGCCTGTGTGAAGAATGGTCTGTAGTCGAGTGACTTGCCAGGGTTCTTCGCAGCGGCTTCGATCATCTTCTTTTCACGGAACTTCTTTTCCGTCATGATGGTGTCATAAGCTTTATCTGCGGCATCGTAGTCGCCGAGTGCTTCGTTCGCAGCTGCGAGCTCCCAGTAGAAGAAGGGCAGAAGGTAGTTAAACTGGCTACCGACGCGGGACTTAGGGTTCGCAAGGAAGGCGATCGTGTCGTTACACAGCTTCACTGCTTCTTGAGCCTTGCCTGCGGCGAGCAGCTGCTTGATCTGGCTGTAGTTTCTTGTAGGGTTTTGCGCGTGGCATAGCTCGGGAGCTACAAAAGCCGTGAGCGCGATCATCGCAAGAGTGGTCTTGGTATTATACATAACTGTTGTTTGAGTTAATAAGGGCTAAAGTGTTTAAGTCAGAAAGGGCAGAGGATGACAGTGAGCTAGTCGGCTCATCTACAACACACTCTACCCTCTCTGTGGTTTATTGAATGAAATTCGGCAAGTTATTCTGTCGTTGTGCTTAGGCCTACGGAGCTAATACCTGCCTCAGCCATCGCTGCCATCACGTCCACGATTCGCTGGTGGGGTGCGTCAGCATGACCTGTGAGCAGGACAATAGGGGGTACGTCCATGGCGGTCGCTTGATCCTTCAGCTGCTTCAGGTTGTTCACGAGAGTTTCCATGCGACGCTGTGCGGAGTACGCGGCTGTGCCTGAGGCGATGTTCGGGTCGAATGGTGCGCCCACTTGCACGTCGGTGTTCCAGTAGACGGAGCCGTCGGCGTTCACATTAATCTTACCTGGATCGAGCGGTGGTGTTACCGAACTAGGAGGACCATCACCGGGGATGGAGATGTCGAGCTTCTTCTCGGTGACGAGTGTCGTCGCGACGAGGAAGTAAATAAGCAGAAGGAAGCAGCAGTCAATCATAGACGAGATGTCCATCGCTGGATCACTCTGATCTTCTGTCGTGCGTTTTCTATGTCTAGCCATGTTAAATTTTAAGGGGGTAAAGGGTGTAGATATTAGCTCGTAGGCAGTGTCCCAAAGATGATATTCGTCACGCCAGCTGCTGCACCGCAGCGAATGACTGTCGCCGTGCTATCCCACTGAGCATTCGTGTCGCCACGGAGATAGAGGCGAATCATCGGCTTCGCGATACCAGCGGCTTCATGACGCTCACGCTGCTTGCGGATGACATCGACGAGATCAGATTCCTGAGCCTTCGTGTAGCCCGTCATCTTACCAGAAGAATCAGGCACACTCCACATGGTCGTGGGTGTGTAGCCTGCCTTCGAGAAGGCGGCGAGCTCCTTAGCGTTCATATTCTCGCTTTTCTTAAAGATATTCACCACGATGCAGCCCTTCGCGTCCTTGAGATCGGAGCTGGACGTAGCACTAGGCATGGCGACATTAGGATCCTTTGCCACTGTGATTGCCGTTGCGTTCACAACGAAGAAAATCAGCAGCAAGAAGCAGCAGTCAATCATGGGAGACATATCGACGGTACCGTCGACTTCGTCGCTTCCACGCATGTTCTTCTTTTTAGCCATATGGGGTCTTCAGTGGGTTGGAGGGGAAAGCCTGCCCCCCTCATTCGGAGGTAGAGCAGGCTTAAAAATATACTTTTTTAGTTAATATCGAAAGCTTCTTATTGTTCTCCGCCTTCGATGTACTCAGGATCTTCGCCGAGACCTTCTGGGATACGAGCGAGCTGAGCTTCTGCATTAATCACGTTAATGGAGGTGTTCACCATTTCAGAGATTGTGTTCACGCAGTCTGCTTCGCGAGCCTGAGCGACTTTCTTCAGGAAGAAGAATGCAGGGATAGCGATGATGGAAACGATCAGACCCCAGAATGTCGTCAGAAGTGCGACGGAGATAGAACCTGCAAGTTCTGTTGGGTTCGCAGCACCTGTGGAGGAAAGGACGGCGAACGCGCCGATCATACCCTGCACCGTACCGAAGAGACCGATAGAAGGAGCGATCTGACCGATGAGGGCGAGCATGTCGATGAACTTCATCGTCTGGGGTCGCTCATTCGTCGTGAAGTCGGCGATGGCATCTTCGATGGAGTCCTTACCGAGGTCTTCTGGGCGGTTCGCATCAATGTTAGGCAGCGCGTAGGCGACGAGGCGACCGAGGAAGGTGGGGCTTTCTGTAGCGAGGTGAATAGCGGACTGCACGCGGCACTCAGACATTAGACCGATGAGCTGGAGACGCATGGGCTCTGGGCAGAAACGCTCGCGCTTCAACGCCATGAGGTTGAAAACAACCAAGAAAATAGTGACTGCGAAAAGAATCACGAGTGGAATCATGGTCCAACCACCGTCGGTGACCCATTTCTGGAGCATGGTTTTCTTAGAGCCACCAGTGGCGGCTTCCTCAGCAGCTACAGTAGCGGCGAGAGAATAAACGGCAGGGATTGCAAGCGCGGCCGTACGGATAACGGAACGTGTGATGATTGTTTTCATAATGATAAAGAAGTCTAAAAAAGCAAAGTTGCTTCCCATATTTAAGCAGATTTTTCGGAGATGGCAAGAAAGATCTGCTGGTAAATGCAAAAAAAGATAAGTTACTCATTTTATTTCTGCGCGCAGACGATGCAGATTTGTCCAGAAATCGTGTGCAGCTTTTTCTGTAATACCGTTGAGTGCTAAATATCGTGTACGCAGCAGCTGTGTCGTCGCATGCCCCATCTCAAGCTGTAGAACGGACAAATCACGGAAATGTTTTAAATGGTAAGAAGCAAAGGTATGACGAAGAATATCTGCCTGCCAGTCTGTGAATCCTGCGCTGCGACGCAGTGCGCGCCAGCGTCTGTCCCATGCGCGTGGCGCGATGGGAGCTGTCGAGAAGGTGTAGCTGCTCACGCGTCTGAGCCACGACTTGAGCGCGGGGTGCAGCGTCACCTGCCTGTGTCCGCCTGTTTTCGAGTGCTGTGGCTGTATCTCGATGACATTCTCCTTCGGGATGATATTCCCCCATGTGAGGCGTTCCATCTCATTCGGGCGTATCCCTGCCCAGAGCATGAGCCCGAAGGCGGGCGCGCAGGGGAGATGCTCGGGCATGAGTGCGGTCTTCACAAGGCGTATGAGCTCCTTCATGCTCAGTGAGCGTATGCGCTTTTCGCGTGGCTGTGGTACGTCAATGAGAGCAATAGGGTTACAGGAGCACCAGCCTCGTCGCATCCCGAAGTTAAACACGCCGCTCAGGATGACATAGGCCTTTCGCTGCATCATGGGTGAGCTGAATGCCGATGTCACCGCACGCTGGCACTCGTGCTCGTCGAGATGGCGCAGTGAGCGGTTCTTCCATGCTGGGAAGTGGCGCATCAGTCGGTCGCAGTACTGACGTATCTCGCTGAGTGTGCGTTGCCGCCGATGTGCTTTATTCAAGATAAGTGCGCTGACAACCTGCCCGAATGGAAGCGTCTGCACCTCTTTCGCATGCGATTCTGCGCCGAGCTGTATCACGCGTCGGCAGTGCGTGAGCATGGAGCGTACGTCATCCAGATCATAACCTTGTGTGTGCTCCAGTAGCTCGATGATGAGTCTCGCCGAGTCGGAGGGCTGGAGATTGTACCGCTCAAGAAGAGCCGACGCTAGACCTTCGTTTCGAGTGAGTGAAGATCCGAGCGAGGCGGACACTGAGTCTTTAGCAGAAGAGCTAAGCTGGCCTAGTTCTTCTAGTAGGATGGTCTCGATGATCTCATGTGATCGTAGGTCTGAAGTTCCCTTTTGCATCTGCGATACTAGCAGCTTAAAATAGAGAGCGTCGGAAATCAATTTGTGAATTTTTGTGCGATGTAAATGCAATAAACAGTTAGACTTACAAGGCGAGATGCAGAAAGTGAGAAAAAAAGCGAGTTTACGTAAATTCGGCTATTTTAAACCCCTTTGTTTGTTTAACAGGAACGACTTGTAGCCGTCTAATTTTAGCCTTATTTAGAATCATACGTAATTACGCTTTGCAAAGAGGTGCTGACGCAGAGGGTCAGCGGCAACGAGATGAGAATAAGCAATCGCCAGCGCGTCGGCGGCATCGGATTCGGGGGACTCCTGTAGATTCAGCAGGGCGCGCATCATGAAGGCTACCTGCGCCTTCTGCGCGGCTCCCTTCCCCACGGTGGCGAGCTTTACGCTGCTGGGTGGGTACTCCATGACAGGGCAGCCATGCCGCGCTGCGGCGGCGAGTACTACTCCGCGCGCTGAGCCCATGGCTATCGCTGTAGCGCGTGACTGCACATAGATAATAGCCTCGATAGCGAGCTCGTCAGGTGACCAGCGTAGCACGAGATCATCGACGAGCTGATGGATGCGTGCGAGGCATTCGCTCTGCTTGAGCTTCGCGGGCAGCAGCAGTGTGCCATAGTCCAGAGCACGCGGCTCGCGGAAGTCCCCCTCTAGAACAGCAAAGCCCGTATGACGAATCGCGGGATCTATACCGATGACACGCATACAGGCTGAGTGAAGATGATGATAAAAATGATTCTATCGGCGGCGACGTCCCGCGGGGCGTGCCTTGCGAAGCGGGCGCACTGGCTTATCATCAAGCAGGGCGGTGTAGGCGTAGTTGAAGCCGTCGAGCTTACGACGCTCGATCTTTCTGTCGATGAAGCACTCAATGCTCGTGGCAAAGTCGATTTCGTCAGCCGTCAGCAGGGTGAAGGCATCGCCTGTCGCCTCAGCACGACCTGTACGACCGATGCGGTGTACGTAGTCTTCGGCATTCTCTGGCACGCGGTAGTTAATCACGTGGGTCACGCCATTGATATCTATCCCGCGCGCGGCGACATCGGTCGCGACTAGGATGCGGTACTTGTCCTGCTTGAATCCCTGCAGAGCCGCCGTGCGGTCGCGCTGCGAGATGTCGGAGTGCATGACGGCGACTTCATTCCCCCAGCCAGCACTCTTTAGCAGGTAAGCGATCGTGTCGGCCTCCTTGCGTGTGCGCGTGAAGAGCATGAGATTGCGGAAATCAAGTGACTTAATAAGAGCGATAAGCAGCTCGTCGCGCTGGTCGAGCCCCACTGGGTAGAAGGCGTGCGAAATCGTCGCCGCCACCTCACTACGCGCGATCGTTACTTCCACGGGGTCTTTCAAGCACCACTTCGAGAAGCCCTGAAGAATCTGCGGCATCGTCGCGGAGAAGAATAGGGTCTGGCGCGTGTCCCATGGGCAGAGATTCACAATCTTACGCACGATGGGAAGGAATCCCATGTCCGTCATGCGGTCCACTTCATCGAGCACGAGCGTCTTGATGGACTTGAACTTCATCGAGCCACGGTAGAAGTGGTCGACCAAGCGACCGGGTGTCGCCACGACGACATCCACGCCGCGCTTGAGCTCTTCCACCTGCTTGCCATAGCTAACACCACCATAGAGAAGACCGATGCGGATATTCGTCTTCGCGGCATACTTACGGAATGATTCCGCGAGCTGGTCGGCGAGCTCACGCGTGGGCTCTAGCACGAGCACCTGAGGCACGCCAATAGGCTCTATCATGGAAAGGAGGGGCAGCGCGAAGGCCGCAGACTTCCCCGTGCCCGTCTGTGACGCACCGATGATATCCTTACCCTCTAAGATGAGGGGGATGGCCTGTGCTTGGATAGGGGTGGGAGATTGATAACCACAGGCCTCTACGGCCTCTAAAATAGGAGTCGCGAGACCCAGATCTGAAAACAATGTCATAAATATAAAAAAATTAGGAAAGATAAGGATTAGCCACGATCTCCTCACCTATTGTCGTCGATGAGCCATGACCGGCATAGACCTTCGTATGCACGTCGAGCGTGAAGAGATGCTGCTTGATACCGCTGAGGAGAATATCGAGATTCCCCCCTGGGAAATCCGTGCGCCCTATAGAACCAGCGAAGAGCACGTCCCCTGAGAACAGGTCTCCCTGCTCGGCAAGATGGTACACCATGCTATCGGGAGAATGCCCAGGGATGGCGTAGAGCTTCCAGTCCAGCCCACCCCATGTAGCCGTGGTCGTCGTATCGCCGAGTACATCATCCACGTCGAAGTGAGGGATGCGCAGGTTCATCCCCCACGAGGAGTTCGCCATGTCTACGAGTGACAGAGCGGAGGAGTAGGGGGAATGTGCGTGAATCTGGCAGCCAAACGCCTCCTTCAGAGCGGTGACATCCTCGATATGATCGAAGTGCATGTGCGTGATGAGTAGATCCGTCACCTTCTTATTCGGGAAGTTCTTGATGATCCACTTCGCCATACCAGCAGGGGCATCGACAGCGATGAGCCCCTGCGGTGTCTCTACTACATAGCCTTGGCAGAGTACTAAACCACCTTCATATACACACACGCGCGCAGACATGCGCACAGTATACACGGCTTAACTAATCTTGGCGAGCTTAATCATGAATATAATGAATATAGGGGACCTTCTGAAATTAGCAGCACCGAATTCGGCATGCACTTTGGATGATAATTTACGGCGTTTGGGCGCGCATAGCGAGCTATGTAAGCCCAAAAAGCTGTAAATTCTCGCCAAAATGCGGCAAAAGGCGTGCTGTTTCGCTTATTCTTGAGATCAACATTCTACTCGGACTAATTTCGCAAGATCCCCCTATAAAGAATGCCAGTTGCTTATTTCACAGGGATTTTCTTGAATGTCTTCCCCCCGTCGGAGCTCTCGAAGATACCCTTTTCGGTGTAGAGGCACACGTACTCATTCTTATCACGATCCGCCCTGATGGCGTACACAGCGCCGAAGTTGAGCTTATCATTCATCTCATGCCAGTCGCACTGCTCGCAGTCACTGCGGTAGAGCGCAGAGCCATCCGTCGGTGTCACATAATGACGCTCGGAGACGAAGTAGCTGTAAGGCGCCATCGTCCAGTCTACCGCGTAGTAGGAGCGATCAGCAGGTAGTTCGTAGACGAAGTGGTTTAGATCTAAACCATTGTTATAACTGCGGAACAGCCCCTTCGTCGACGCGAGGTAGATCACATCCAGCGCGCGTGCGTAGGTGATGCCTGTGAACTCGACTCCCGGAACGGTCGCGGTCACCGACCAGTCATGAGCGTCATGCCTCATCCAGATGCGGCTATGATCCTTCTCGGGATCGTAGGCGAGCGCGTACTTGCGACCTGGGTAGCGGAAGTTGTAGCTCACGCAGGTGAGGGTATCTTCCTGCGGCGCGCCCATTTCCTTCGTCCATGTCTTCCCGCCATCGCGGGAGCAGAAGATACCTGTCTTATCACTGGCAGCGAGGATTTCCTGCGCATTCTGAGGATTCACCGCGAGGATAGAGCCCGCGACGTAGTCAGGATAAAAGATGGGGAAGTCGTCCTTCACCAGCTCCCATGCCTTGCCCGCTTCCTTGAGATAGATACCGCCCTTCTCCTTCGTCGAGGCGGCGAGGATGTAGTTCTCACCACTCTTCACGAGGGAGCGAATCTTCGTGACACCCTTCGGCAGCGGCAGATGCTGACGCTCGTAGCCCGCGCCTTCAACGCGCGTGAGGATGGAAATGCTCGATGGGCGGATCACGGCGACTTGCTTCGCGTGCTCGTCGAGGAAGGTGTAGGAGGAGATGCGCTTGCTGATCTTTTCGCGCTTCGCGGCTTTCTGTTTCGACTTATCAAGTGGCTTAAGAGGCTTGAGCGTCACGTCGGACATCGCGCCTGAGAATATCTTGTTCGAAGCCTTCGGGGTGGAGAAGTACGTCACACCCACGAGCAGCTCCTCGGGAGCATTCACGTATCGTTGTGTCGCGATCTTCCACTTCTTGCCATCGGCAGAAGAGTAGGCTGTGAACTTCTTCCCACGGCGCACGACCTTCAGCCAGCTGTGGTCATCCTTCAGGGGATAGAAGCCCATGCGCGTCGTCGCGAGGTCGCTGTAGTTCGCCGTCGTGCGCAGCCCATTGCCCGCGGTCTGGTAGATGCCGAAGTCGCGCCCATCCGTCAGTGCCAGCACCTGCTTCGCCATAATGCCGACCCAGTGCTTGCCCATCTGCGCATCATCCGTGTAGGAATGCACGCGGCCTGTCAGCTCGAAGTCACCCTTCATCTTCTGATAGACCTGATGCTCCCCTTCGCCCGCGAAGAAGAAAGTACCATCGTCGTAAGAAGTCTTGAACGCGAGATCCTTTTCCCCGAGATTCGCGTAGGTCCAGCCCTTCGCATATGTGCTCTTATCCTTATAGGTACGCACATCGGTGTCCACGGTCTGATCGCCCGCGAAGGTCACACGTGCCCAGAACTGATTCTCCCCCTCAAAGGGCAGCACCAGCTGGCGGAAGGGCTCTTTCGTCAGACGTGCGAGCTCCTTCTCTCCATTGTAATACACTAGCTCCTTGATAGGCGCCTCGCCTTCTTTTACAGTCGTGTTCAGGTACACCTTGCCATCCTTCTTCGTAATCTTCATCTCAGGATGCGGCAGTGACACGCTATCTGGCAGGAAGAAGTCCGCATTCTTCAGCGCGCGGCGTGCGAAGTCTGGCGACTCCCACTCCAGACTCAAGCCCGCGTACCTGTCTTCTTCAGAGTTCTTGAAAAACTCCAGCTTCACTGGCACATAGCCCTGCTCTAAGAACACACTCACGCGCCTCTCCGTCGAGCTATGGATGCCGTCATTATCCAGCACCAGCGTATTGGCCAGCGACAGCTTGCTACCATCGCAGGACTTCAGCACAAAGGTATAAGCCCCCGACTTCGGCACCTTGATATAACCATCAAAGCTCATGGCGTACTGCCCCTTACGAGCCCCCTTCAGGCTGATGTCAAGATACTTCGCCACACCACGGCGCAGCAGCTTCGCCTTCTGCACATCGGCGAGAGAAGCCATCGCGGATGCGGACTCATAGTACTGATAAGCCAGTCCATTCTCCAGCTCACCTTCGAGAGCTACCGAAGGAAGCGTCTTGACGAGCGCAGCAGCATCAGGCTGTGGCAGTATAAGTGACTGCTCCTGATCGAAGACATCGCGCAGCGTCACACGCACGAAACGCGCAGATGCCTTCGGGAGAGGCAGCACCGCCGTGCGCACATGAGGCAGAGAAGCACTCAGCACCTCCAGAGGTGTCCCCGAGCAGTCCTTGTTATCGAATAGCTCGATCTTATAGCCGAGCTGAGGGCTAGAATGCTTATCAAGCTCCCAATCCACGGCGAGCCCCTTCTCACCCATTCTTAATGAAGCGGTGAACTTCAGCGCATCAAGCACAGGCGTATCGCCCTGCTTGATCTCAAACTCATGCACCTTCGCTGGCTCCAGATTACGTGGCTGCTTCGCATTATTCGAATGCGTCATCGAGAGCACCTGCCCCTCCATCTCATGCTTCACCACCCAGTTCTGCACATTCGAACCATCCGCTGGCACGTCGATAGAAATCTTATTCGCCGCGAGCCACTTCCCGCCACTGCGCGAGAAGCCCGCACCGCGCCACAGCGTGCGCTGATTACGCCCAGAATTCCCGAAATCTTCGAGGAAGCCCGCATTCCCCTGAATGCCAGTCGCAGCATAAGGAATGCGGAAAGTCCCGTAGTGAATCCAGACATTATTCTTCTTATCCTTCATCCACCAGCCCACGTAGCACTCCTTCTTCGCCGCATCAGAGCCCCACACGCGCAGCATCATCGTGTACCAGCGCTTAGGCTTCACCCAGCCGAGCTCCTTACCCGAGGCCGCGCCCGATGAGCCTTCACCGCCATACTGACTCGCATACACACCAGGGTGCATGTACTCATTCGTCGCCTGACGCGACTCGAAGGCCTCATGCTCCCAGAAGGTCCACACCCCTGATGGGCTGTAGGACTCCTCCGTCATATGCGCAGGCATATTCGCGGCGACACCACCGTAGAAGTACGCACCCTTTGGCGCGAGATTCACATTCCAGCAGGCATAATAGGAAGTTTCACCCCAGTGTGGGTAATAGACATCTATCATGTAAATGTCGGAGTTCTCCGCAGGATGCTCCTTATACCAGCAGGCCTGCGACGGCGCGAGACAAGAAACAAATAACAAGAAGAGAGACAAAATCGAGAGAGGAATATGTGTCATACAATAATGCAGGGTTAGCTACGCCTAAAAAGCGCAATCAATAGACATACTAACAGATAGAGAGCGTGACGCAAGCATTTTTTTCACCTTTTTGATAAAGCTCATCAGAGAGGCGCGCAGTAACGGGCGATTCCACCTTGACAATTGATACGTGAAAGCTAGTATTTTAATTAAACCATGAAAGCAAGCCTCTTCCTAACCCACATAGCTCTGACACTCAGCTGCGCCACCCTCCTCAGCCTCCCCTTCGCGAGCCCCCTGCTCGCCCAAGAAGCCTCTGAAGCAGGCATCAGCTTTGAAATAGACGGCATCACCTACCATCTAGGCTACAGAAAGCTCGATCGCGACGACTACAAGCTCGCGAACAAGATGCACATCATCCGACACATCATCGAACTCTCAGGTCAGAACAACATCGCCGAAAGCTACGAATACGCCCGCACCGCCGATCAGAAAGGCGACCCCGTCGGCAGCTACATCCTCGCCCTCCAGTCCCGCTACGGCATAGGCATGGAAGCCTCCCTCGACCGATACATCTTCCGCCTGAACCTCGCGGCGAAAAAAGACTACGCCCCCGCCCTTTACGACCTATCCCTCGCTTACGAACGCGGGCTAGGAGTCCAGCGCGACCTAGGAAGCAGCAGAAGCTACCTCCAGAAAGCAGCCCAGCTAGGACACCCAGCCGCCATGGAAAAGCGCGCCCTCATCCTCATCCAAGCCGATGCCTACGAAGACGCATTCCCTTTCCTCGAAAAAGCCGCGAAAGCAGGCCTCGGCGAAGCTAACTTCCAGCTCGGCATCTGCTACGCCCACGGCCTAGGCTGCGAAGCAGACATGAAGCGCAGCGTCCAGCACCTCACCCACGCCGCAGAAAACAGACACATCCGCGCCATGGGAGCACTCGCGACCATCTACAAGCTAGGACTAGGCATCCCCTCCAGCCCAGAGAAAACCCAGCACTGGGACGAGCAACTCGCCCTCACACTCAACCGCGACGACCAGCTCCTCACCGCGAACCAAGCCTACTGCACTGCCACCCAGCTCGCACGCCACGTCATCAAGAACGACAAAGAAGCCCTCGGCATCCTACGTAGCGAAGCGAAAAAAGGCGGCATCGTCACCATCTACTCCCTCGCACTCGCCCACTACGCAGGCCTAGGGCAGACAGAGCCGAAGCTCACCACCGCCTTCACCCTCATGGAAAAAGCCGCGCGAGCAGGCCTCCCCGAAGCCGCGTACGGCCTCGGCCTCTTCTACCTGAATGGCACAGGCTGTGAGCTAGACCACGACAAGGGTGTCAGCTGGCTCGAACGCGCCGCGGAAAAAGATCACGCCGCCGCCCTCGCCATGCTCGCCATAGGCTACTGGGGAGAAGACGGCTACAACATCAAGCTTCCCCGCGACTACAAGAAATCCCTCGAACTCAACCTCCGCGCCGCCGCCCTCGGCAACTCCGTCGCCCAGAACCACGCTGGCTACATGCTCTACCGCCACATGGGACGCAAAGGCACAGAAGAAGAAATCCAGCGACTCTTCGAACAAGCAGGAGAGAACAACTACCCCTCCGCCCTCTTCACCCTAGGTGAGCGCTCCACCATCGCAGCCCACGACATCAAGAAAGCCGAAGGAAAATTCAGCCCCGAAAGCCTCGAAACCATGTGCCACTACTACAGACGCGCCGCCGAACTCGGCTTCGACAAAGCCATGGAAAGACTCGCCGACTACCACAAGGGAGGCTTCGGGAATGAGCCCGACATCGCCCAGCGCATCTACTGGCTCGAACTCGCCTCCGAATTCGGCAACAGCAGCTGTAGCAACGCGCTCGCCCTCCACTACATCAAAGGCGATGGAGTGAAGAAAAACATAGAACGCGGACTCGCCATCTACGAAAGAAACGCCCAGACCATCAATGGGCATTCCGCAGCGAGTGCCCTCGCGAACCTCTATTTCAACGGCTACTTCGGCGTCACAAAAGACTATGAAAAAGCCGCTGCCTACTATGAGCAAAGCTGGCTACCCCACACCAGCCGCCTCGTACGAGAAAACCACATCAAGCTCCTCCTTCAAAACGCCGCAGGGAAAAACCAGAACCCCATGAAAGCCTACGAACTCATGAGCCATGAGTTCGACAACATGCGCGGCACAGACTACTACCTGTACTGGATAGCACTCACACAGCTGCTTAAACCTCATGACGCGAACTACCCACGCCTCACAGCCGAGCAATTCATGACCCTAGAAGCGAAGGAAAAACTCTCAGCACCAGACAGCCAGTACCGCCTCGCCGTCTCCTACCTACGAGGCGATGGCGGCAGAAAAGTCAACGCGAAAAAAGCCAGAACCATCCTCGAAAAACTGGCAAACAGCGGGCACATCGACGCCCTCATCGACCTCAGCCTCTACGCCCAATACGGACTAGCTGAACCACCAGACACCGAAAAAGCACTCGAATACATCGCAAAACTCGCAAAAAACAACGGTGAAAAAGCCCAGCTCTTCGCTGGACTCATCGCCTACGCCAGCCCCAGCACCCCCGACATGCGCGCCTACGCCCCCAGCCTCGCAAAAGCCGCAGAACTTGGAAACCTCGATGCCCAGTACATCCAGCATAAGAAGTGTAACATCATCCAGCCAGAACTCATGGGAAAAGCGAAAGACAAATACCTAGAACTCGCGGAAAAAACACACCTCGGAGCACTCATCGAAGTAAGCGTCTACCAAGCTGTGAAAGCAGAAGGCATCGCACAGCTCGAAAAACTCGCAAACATGGGGAACGGAGCGGCGCAATATAAGCTGAACAACTACTACCGACTCGGCAGATTCGGCGTAAAAATAGACAAGGAGAAAGCGGAGAAACTGCTGAAACAATCGGTAGAAAACCGCTATTATGAAGCCGTACGCGACATGGATCGACGAAAAAGATAAACACCATAGACCATGCGTGAAGCGTGCCTCTGCGTTCACCATGGTTCTACGCTATCGCGTTTGCCACGCAAGATAAGTGTCGCGCTGTCGTGCGCGGTAAGGGGAGCGTCAGTTTCGGGCAGGGACACCATGCTGGGTTTGCTTCACGGGCGCGTGTGACTTCAAAACTATGAGAAAACTGACGCTACCGTGCTCTGCGAGCCCGGCGTTGATGTGGTGGCGTTGATGTGGTGGCGTTCCCCCCCCACACACACGCCCTTAGCAAGGACGCCGTCCCATATACGTTAACTTGATTGACATTCAGCCAGAAATTGT
>CAYJJD010000033.1:0-31751 GCA_964370425.1 uncultured Akkermansia sp.
GAACAAAAAAATCAATCAAAATCTTGGGCTGCTAATTGCGAGAACCTGCCTTTAGGGGACATTGAAAAATTAGTACGAGTAAAATGTTGATCTCGAAAATGAGCGAAACAGCACGCCTTTTGCCGCATTTTGGCGAGAATTTACAGCTTTTTGGGCTTACATAGCTCGCTATGCGCGCCCAAACGCCGTAAATTATCATCCAAAGTGCATGCCGAATTCGGTGCTGCTAATTTCGCAAGATCCCCTTTATCAAAATGATAAAAAACTCATTTGAATATTTTACATGCAACAAGAGGAAACGTGTCACCAGAAAAATCTACTGATAATTACCAAACTAGTGAGTACGAGGCCGCTTTGCAAGAGAAATCATTAGCTACCTTCCCTTTGAACCATCTCACTCACGTCCCGTGGGGACTGGCGTATGCCCTCAGATGCTTCTTTTGCGGCATGGATGAGCTAAGAGCTTGATTCCATAGGAAAAATAATATAGTATAGCCCCCATATGATGAAAGAACAGCTAGATGAATTATTCGAAGAGACCCTCAAGGCTCGTCAGCGCGTGTACGAAGTAGGCAGTCAGACACCACTTCAACGCGTAGAGATTAAAGATATCGACGCTGAGATATTCGTCAAGCGAGAAGACCTCGGACCTATTAAAGCCTACAAGTGGCGCGGCGCGTACAACTGCATGGCCTCGCTCAGCGAAGAGCAGCGCGCCCGCGGAGTCGTCGCAGCCAGTGCTGGTAATCACGCACAGGGTGTCGCCCTAGCCGCGCGTAAGCTCAGCTGCCACGCGCATATCTACATGCCACGCTCCACCCCCGAGGTGAAGCAGCGCGCCGTCCGCAAGCATGGCGGTGAGAACGTGAGTATCTATCTGGTAGGCGACTCCTACGATGCCGCGTCGATGGCCGCGAAAGAATACGCGAAATCTGAAAATTTACAATTCGTCCACCCCTATGATGATATCACCACCATAGCAGGGCAGGGCACACTCGCCGACGAAGTCGTCATGAGTGGGCAGGGACCCTTCGATCATATCTACCTCCAGATTGGCGGCGGAGGTCTAGCCGCAGGTGCTGCGTGCTGGTTCCGTCACTTCTGGCCAGACGCCCGCATCGTCGGCGTGGAAGAAGAAGATCAGGCGAGCATGAAGTCCGCCCTCGTCGCAGGCGAGCGTGTCGTGCTCCCCTATGTGGATGTTTTCTGTGACGGTACAGCCGTCCGCTTAGCAGGGGAGGTCACCTACCCACTCTGTGCCGAGCTGCTTAATGACATCGTCTGCGTCAGTAATGGTGAAGTATGCGAAGCCATGCGCACCCTCTGGGAGAGCATACGCGTCGTCCCCGAGCCATCAGGCGCGCTGGGTATGGCCGCCCTCCTGCAAGACTGGGATAGAGGCGTGATTAAGTCAGGTGACAAGTGCCTGTTTATCATCTCAGGCGCGAACATGGACTTCTCTCAGCTCATCTCCGTCGCGAGTCGCGCAGGAGGACGAGATCAGAACTACACCCTGCGCTACCTGCGCATCCCCATGGAGACGAAGCGCGGTCAGGTACTACGCTACCTCCGTCAGATCCCACAGGGCGTGCAGCTGCGCGATGTACAGTATGGTCGTATCGATGGTGAGATCCAGTACCCCGTCTTTGGCGTGTACGGTACGCAAGAGGACTTCGCCGAGATAGACAAGAGACTTTCAGAGAAAGGACTGATGGCAGAAGATGTCACGCAGGATGACGACGTGCGCTTCCGCATGATCTCCTACGACAGAGCACGCCTCACGCACCCTGTGTTCTTCGTCATCGACTTCCCCGAACGCCCCGGTGCATTCTATGAGTTCATGTCTGCGATGGGGGAGTACGCCTCCCTGTGCTATTTTAATTACCAGTACACGGGTGAGCATGTGGGGCGCGCCTTCGTCGGCTTCGAGTTCGATTCCCGAGAGGACAGAGACCTCTGCCGCAAACGTGCAGAGCAGCTGCGCGGCACGACGATTCAGGAGATATACGAACTCAGCGACAGCGTGCGCCGTCGCGTGCTCGGTAACATGTCACCAGAAGAAGAATCCTGCTCATGAGTCACATCATACTCGCCTCCCAATCCCCGCGCCGACGAGATCTCCTCACGCGCGAGGGCGTGAGCTTTGAAGTCGCCACCAGCGATGTCGAAGAGCTGCATGACGCGAGCATGCTCCCAGAAGAGCTCTGCGCGCATAATGCCGCACTGAAAGCCGAAGACATCGCCAAGCAGCACCCGAACAGACTCGTCATCGGTGCTGACACCCTCGTCTTCATCGACGATGAGCCACTGGGGAAACCGCGCGATGAAGAGGATGCTCTCCAGATGCTCATGCGTCTACAGGGGCGCGAGCACTGCGTCTGTACGGCGGTAGCCGTCTGCATGCCCGATGGTGAGAGGCGCGACTTCACCGAGAAGAGCATTGTACGTTTCCTCCCGCGTACACGCGAGCAGCTGGAGCATTATATGTGCGAAGTCTATGTCATGGACAAGGCTGGCTCTTACGCACTACAAGACAAGGAGCATCTGCTGATAGACTCTGTTATCGGTGATAGGGATAATGTCATCGGTCTACCTGTGAAGAAGCTGCTTTCTGTTATACGTGATTATATCGCATGATCTTTTTGATGCTTGACATGACACAAGAGACTTGGTAGTGTAGAGAGAATGGTGAAGGAAAATCATTCACCGTATAAAGTCATGAAAAAAGTATTCTCAATTCTCAGCACGCTAGCCGTGCTCAGCACCGCCACACTTGCTCCCCATGTCGCAGCGAAGAGCAAGGCCTCCGAAGAGCAGGTCGAACCAAAAGCCGTTCACGTCGCTCTAGAAAATCTCGAGCCACTTTCAGGTAAACTGAATAAAAAGGCTGACTACTACATTTATCTCCAGTCTGCTAGCTGGTGCGGTCCCTGTGTGGCCCTCATGCCAGATATCGTCAAGGAGTATAAGAAATTTAAGAGAAAAGGCGTAGAGCTGATTCTTGTCAGTGCTGATAAGACCGAGGACGATGCCGTCGACTATGTGAAGAAGTATAAGGCGAAGTTCCCTATGGTCATGGGAGGCTCTTCTAGCCAACTTCCTGGCTACGCTGGTGGCGGTAGCATTCCTAATGCCTGCATTGTCGACGCTGATGGCAATCTGATCAAGAAAGGGCGCGGAAGCATTATCCTCGAATGGAAGGATATCGTCGGTGATCATGAGAAAGAGCTGAAAAAAGCAGCCAAGGAAGCTGAAAAAGCTGCTAAGGAAGCAGAAGAAGCATAATTTCTCACTCGTTAAATTTAATTAAGAAAACTCCACGAACGTCAGTTAGTGCGCTCGTGGAGTTTTTTAGTTGCAAGAGTGGTCTCCTATGAGGTTTATCTCTGTTACTTCTTGCGACGGCGGCGAGCTAGCAGCCCTGCCAGTGCGACTAAGCTAAGTGTAGCGGTGCTAGGCTCAGGGATGTGTTTCCCCGTGCTCAGGTAGATACCTGTCGAGTCATGCACGATCTTGAACTCATCATGCTGCTCGTATGCGACTCCATCGAGGTAGAGATTGTACGTGATGCCTGTGTTATCAGCGTCGAAGTAGTCAGCCTTTAGCGCATCGAGGAAGTACAGAGTCTCGTACATGCTGTCATCCCCTGCGAGATAGACGTTCACGATGGTGAGGCTCTCAAGCTCCAGTGACACGCCAGCCATAGCCTCGATGACAGAAGAATCCGACATCGAGTTCGCGTAGAATGTCAGGCTGTTGCTGTTGAAGGTGGTTGTCTCACCAACGGTAGATTCGATATCGTTCAGCGTGACGCTTGCTGTCTGGTAGAGTGAGGTTACATCTGAGCCCGCGATAGAGCCGACC
Source organism: uncultured Akkermansia sp. (assembly GCA_964370425.1). Lineage (GTDB taxonomy): Bacteria > Verrucomicrobiota > Verrucomicrobiia > Verrucomicrobiales > Akkermansiaceae > Akkermansia. The sequence continues at coordinate 3,865 of CAYJJD010000033.1, forward strand.
GTGATGCCTGCATTAGCGTTCCACGATTCAGAGGTGATATCGAAGTTCCCCTGCACGAAGTCCAGACTCTGATGACCACTACCAGTAGCGCTTGTTCCTGCGGTAAGATTACCCTCGAAGCGCGCTGCTGTGGCAGCACTTGTGCCTTTAGAGGAGAGTTTAATACCACCATCCAGTGTGAGTACGGCATCGCCGTAGGCGCGGAGTACCTTCGTGTCGCCTTCTTGGTTGTAGATCTTCGCGCTGACGCTCGTTCCAAGCGTATTATTTTCTCCTTGTGTCGTACCATCGAAGCTTAAGGTTTGGTTCCCCATGTCGACGATGCCTGCCACGACGTTACCTGAGGACGAGCTTTGAAGGCTGCCATCCGCATTCACGGTATCGCTGAGTTCAGCACTGATGTTGCCAGAGAATGATCCCGTCATCTTCGTGTCGATGACTTGAAGCTCTCCGTCCTTCATGAATACATTCCCAAGCTGCACACCCACGGCCTTAGTTCCAGCCGTCTCCTGCTCCACTGTCGCGGAGATATTCCCCGAGATATTGCCGAAGGTACTAGAGTCGTAGTTTTGATTGACGATCCAGTCATCTACGAGATCCGTGGCAGTCGCAGCTAAGCCGAAGGCCGAGCCCTGTGTCGCTGTCGCGGAGAGGTTGCCGAGTAAAGCTCCCTGTTCAATATTCATCCCGCATATCCATGCTGCGACCGCGAAGCCTTCTGTTACAGAGGTGTTGATCTCGCTGCCTGCTCCCAGTACTGTGGCCTCGAGGCCGTCCTGATGCCCCATGATGACCACACCTGTGGAGTAGCCGTAGTTACGGTGAATGCTCATGCTAGTCTCGTTCCAGTTCACGAGAATGCCTTCGGAGTTTGATTCTCCGAGTTCGTTCGTCGCGGAGAAGCCCAGACTATTTGTCGTGCTGCCTATGATATCGCCGAGCAGGTAGCCCACACTGTAGGAGTTTTTCGCAGCACCTTCGGACGTATTGTAGACATTCATCTCGTAGTTACCAGAGATAGTACCGAGATTAGCAGGATTCTTCGTGGTGATGAACGCGGCAAGACCGTCATTTACATTCACCGTGACATTGGCATTAATGCCGCCGTTCTTGCCGACTGTGCCCGTTGAGTTGATATTGATACCGACGGCTGATGCGCTGTCACTGTTGTTCGTAGCGACGATCGTGAGATTATCTATCTTGTCGATGGAGGAATTGTCCTCGACGCTGACACCATTGAGAGCTGCACTGTTGTTATTAGCGTGTACAGTCGCGTTTATCGTGGTGTTTGAGATCGTTCCTATGCTTGAGTTAAGACCCAGTAGGATACCTTCGTTATCACGCTGAACTTCACGAGTCGCAGGGAGTGTTGCATCTATCGTGATAGAGGCATCTGTGATGTTTTCGATGCGGCCATTCGCGACGTCAATACCGACGGAAGAACCACGCGTCGACGTGGCGGAGATCTGCCCGCTCACTTCAGAAACATAGGCACTCTGCCCTGCGGCTGCTCCCATGTACTCAGTGCCCGTGATGCGTAAGCCATGCGTCGCGGATACACCTGTGGCGTCTATGCTGCCTTGGATCTTACCGACGGTGGCTTCCGCTATGGCGAGGCCTATTGCGCCGGAGTTCGCGGCTGTGTTGTTCACCGTGATTTTTTGTGACTCGGAGAGCAGGATATCATTTTCTGCGATGCTGATGTTGCCGAGTATGCCGACACCGATGAAGTACAAGTCGCTGTAATCAGCATCTGGGAAGGTAAGATTACCTGAGATGGACTCTGATTGACTAGTCGTTATTTCTTGACCGACTACTGGATTGAGCTGTGATGGAGCAGCCTGAGCTGCGGTGGAACTGATGAGTAGTGCGCTAATTAACGAGACAACACTACGATGAGAGCGTCTTTTCCTAATGGGAATTTGCATGATAGTTAGAATAATTTATAAGGTTTCTCTTTATTCCTGCTGTTTTAGTAGGAATAAAGGCGACGACAGTATATAACAATTTTTTTTCATGTCAATATTTTAAAAGAAAAATTTAGATTTTTTTTAATTTTATCGCGTGACTCTTTAAAAATTAGCACTTGCTAATTTCTAGAGTTCCTCTGGCGAGAGGCGTAGGACCTGAACCCGCTCTGCTGTGGCTGTGACGGGGAGGCGTTTTCCAGATTCTAGGAGGAGTTCATAGTGCTCCCCTGTGCCTCTCGGCAGATGGAAGCGTACCATTTCGCGCACGTCGTCGGAGGGCTTTGGTAAGTGCCTTTTACCCAGTACTGTGTTCGTCGATTTCTCGATGAGTGCGATGCTGCTAGGGTTCTCATGGCGTGGCTGAAGATCGACCATGAGGAGCTGGGTATTCACGTGTTCAGGCTTCGCGGTGGCTGCATACCATGCGTCTGCTAGTTCGTGGTAGCGGGCACTCACATCATCAGCTCCAAGTGTCTTGTTATCTAAGTCCCACGCGAGGATGAAGTAGTCGTGCTCGCCTGTTGCGCGCTTCCCATTCACGGCGAGGACGCGCTGGTGAAACTCGCTGGAGTCCAGCATGCCTGCCGCTTCTAGTACCCATTCTGTGTTAAAATCACTCTGCCCGAACTCCAGCATGCACCACTCGCCCTCCACCCAGACTTCTGCCCAGTTATGATTACCGCGCACATGATTCCAGGTAGAGACCCCGACGAGGCGCGCAGGGACTCCGAGCGCGCGCATCGTGCTCACGAGGAGGATGCTGAGCCCAGAGCAGGATGCTTTCTTCTCCGCGAGGCATTCGCTAGCATTCATACAGGCCTTGCGGCGTTCGATGGTGTAGTACACGCCGGTGACTTGGTTCATCAGCGGGGCGACGGTGAGGGCTACGTCCTTGGCAGTCTTGCAGTTCTGTATATGGGGGAGGAAGAGCTGCTGGAGCTCGGCTCGTGCGTCACAGGTGATTTCATCTATGACTTGCGTGGGCTCTAAGTACTGCTCGCGTATGTCCTGCGGGATATTCTGAGTCCACGGGAAGTGAGGCTGAATGGTGGCGGCGGCGGAGGAGAGGGGCATGATGGGGATGCTGAAAAGGGTGAGGAGATTCATGTGTGTAGCGTGTGTAATGCACGGACGGCGTTGCTGACTTTTTCAGCTGAGCTGATGTAGATGGCGAACTCGTCTATATCGACAGAGCCTCCCATGGGGACTCCTTCCTTGCGGTACTGCATCTGTGAGGGGAGAGTGTCTTTCGCTGAGAAATGGAATTCTGTCGCCTGCGTGGCTTGACGGATTTCTGCTATGTTATGCTCATTCACCCCGCAGCCAGCCATGATGCTGATGCGTCCGCCCGCTTGCGTGACTAGCTGGGCGAGGACATCCTTGCCAGCGAGTGCGCTCGCGGCTTGTCCTGAGCTGAGGATGCGCTCGAAGCCTAGGTCTATGATGTTTTCTAACGCGGCGTAAGGATCACGGCAGACATCGAAGGCACGGTGGAAGGTGGCGGATAAGCCGTCACAGTGGCTCAGTAGTCTCTGGCAGAGGGGGATATCGACATCGCCTTCTGCGGTGAGGACACCGAAGACTACTCCATGCACGCCGAGTTTCTTACAGAGGCAGATGTCTTCTATCATGCTGGCGATCTCGAGCTCGCTGTAGTGGAAGTCACCCGAGCGGGGGCGTATGATGACATTGAGATCTATGCTGAGATTCTTCTGCGTGGTGACGATTTCACCGTAGGAGGGGGTCAAGCCGCCTTCTGGTAGCGCGGAGCAGAGTTCGACGCGCTTCGCTCCGCCTTCTTGCGCCGCGATGGCACTGTAGGCTGAGTTCGCGCAGACTTCAATGAGGAAAGGAGAATTCGATGAGGTCATGATGGATAGACTATCTATTACTCCATCATACACCTAACGGGCTGTCAAATCAAGCTGGATTTCTATGTGCGCCTCAATCCGAATGCGCCCTTTTTAACTGCTCTAGCAGGGTCGCTAGATCAGGGAAGTTCCATTCTGCGCGGCTCAGATCGCTGTGGCATGTCATGCGGTTCGCGATGGCGGCGCAGGGGATGCCTGCATTCTGCGCGGCACGTGTGCCGTTTTCCGAGTCTTCGATGATGAGGCAATGCTCAGCGGCTAAGCCGAGGGCTTCTTGCGCCGCGTGGAAGAGGGCGGGATTCGGCTTCACAGGGTAGCCGTCAGTGCGGGTGAAAACAGCCGCGAATCGGTCGGTGATGCTTAGCTTTTCCAGCCAGCCCGCGACCCAGCGTCGCGAGGAGGAAGAGGCGACAGTTAGCTCGATACCCTGCGCGGCGCACCAGTCGAAGAGTTCGCGCGCGCCAGCCATGAGTCCACTCTCTTGGAGATCTGCTTCGATTTCCGCCTGTCGAGCATCTGTTTCTTTATCCCAATCGTACTGCTTCTCTGTGAGTGATTCGAGATGCTTCGCAGGATCCCAGTGGGTGTAGCCCGCGCCGAGGCAGGGAGCGTAGGTTTCTATGCTGATCTGCTGTCCTTCTCGCGCGAAGAGTCGCACCCATGACTGGTAAATAGCCCATTCTGTATCGACGAGTACGCCGTCGAAGTCGAAGATGATGCCGCGGATCTGCTTAAGATTTGCCTGAGTCATGTGGGGTGGGGGGGCTGGGGGTACTAGGACGCTTGAGTAGCGAGATCAGCCATTCCTTGAAACTGCGATGTGCGAGATTCTTACGGAAGAGCCAAATAGTGATGAAAATGTAGATGATATTCGGAATCCACGCACTGAGCCATGCCTGAATGATGCGCGACTCGCCCAGCGTAGGGAAGACTCGATAGAAGAAGAGCATGAGTGCCGCGAGGATGATGGCGATGCCTATCCCCTTCATCGCGCCACGCCTCTGGAATGTTACCGCACTGGGGATGGCGAGAAAGAGAAGGATGATGCAGGTGAAGATGCGAGCGATGCGTACATGCCACTCCGTGCGTTTGCGAGCGCGCTCTTCTCGCGTGCCTGCGCCAGAGGATATATGATCGTAGAGAATAGAGGTGCTCAGAGAGTCATTGCCTCGGTTCTGACTAGGGCTGAGGATCTGGTAAGGCTTCTCTTCATAGTCCAGCGATAGAATAGGGTAGTACTCATCATCCTCTGGTCGCGCTGTGCTGGAGTTCATGACCTTTCGTATGTAGACATTGCTAAAGTTCCAGCGTGCAGTCGCCTTGTCCCACTGGGCTTTATCGGCGCGTAATTGGTGAAGAACGCGTCCCGCTGCCTTCGGGTCAAACTGCTTGATCTCCACATCCATCATGGCTTCGCCTGGGTTTTGTATGGTAGCAGGCTTGTCTATATACCAGATGCGTGAGCTTCGCTCATGCTTGTAGATGATAGAAGCCGCGCTCCCATCCTTCTGCACATGACGCTTCAAGACCAGATCACGGTATAGTGAGCCACTCGGAGCCCAGTGGAAGCCGAAGATGCCATAGACGAGTGCGACGAGAGAACCAAAGATAAACAGGGGTAAGCAGACGCGAATGAGAGAGCGTCCTGATTGCAGCATGCCTGTTAATTCACAAAATCCAGACAGGCGACTGAGTGTCCATAGCGCGCCCATGAGCAGCGTGTATGGCAGGATCTGATAAAGAAACATCGGCAGCTGTGTCGCATAAAAAATCAGCGACTGCTGGAGTGGGTTCTCAAAACGGCTGCTAAATCGCTCCATATTGTCTGTGCTATCCGCAATGATGTAAATGACCACAAGAATGAGCGTGCAAAGGAGGAAGTAGACGATGAACTGCCTCGACATATAGCGATCCATCGTGCCGAGGAATCTATAAATGATAGACCCGAGAAAGGGGATGAAGCAGAGGACGAGTAGGAGGATAGGGCGTAGCTTCTGTTCGATGGGGTAGCTCTCCGGCATGCCTGAGATTTCCCATTTCATCTGCTCTAGTTCGTATGGAACGAGAAAATAAGCGGTTATACTACCGAGAATAAAAAAGAATAAGATGGGTAGAGAGCCTCGGATCATAGAACGGATGCTATTCATCATGATGCACTAGCTTTCCAGATTAGACACCTCGCCCAAGACGCTCTGCTAGGTATTCAGGCAGTCCCACGACGCGAACTGCTGCCTGCGCACCCTCGATATCATAAGCGACGCGGCGGAAGGCGATAGTATTCTGGTCTGTGTCGTAGATGACATAGCAGGAGCGTGGATCACCATCGCGCGGCTGCCCTACAGAACCAACATTGATAAAGTACTTCATCCCCTGAATAGGCGAGAAGCTGACTTCACCGAGTTCATTAAGAGGCTTGAGAGTTTCAGTATCGTCGTGCGCACTCTGACCGTCAAAGTAGAAAATCTTTGGTACGTGGGTGTGACCATGAAAGCAGACAGGGGAGAACTGCTTGCCAAAGTTCGATGCGGCATCGCTCGAATTTAGAATATAATTCCACTTCTGTGGCTGGTCTGAAGAAGCATGCACCATCGAAAAGGCCGAGCGTACGAAGCTCTTGAATGGCAGTCTAGCCAGCCATGTGAGCTGATCGTCATTCAGGCGTGAGCGCGTCCACTGCATGGCTTGCATCGCCATGGGGTTCATGTTCAGATATGATTCGCGTACGACTTCATCATCGTGGTTTCCCTTGACAACTGGGCACTCAAGACTGCGAATATAGTCGAGGCATTCCGCGGGATAGGCATTGTAGCCTACGATATCACCGAGACAGGCTACATCGGTGCAGAGTTGCTGCTGTACATCGCCCATGACTGCCGAGAGAGCATGCATATTAGCATGGATGTCACTAATAATAGCTGTTCTAGGCATAAGGAGAGTGTTAGCGATTCCGTCGGAGTATAAAAAAGTAGGGCCGGCGGGGTTCGAACCCGCGACCAAGGGATTATGAGTCCCCTGCTCTAACCGCTGAGCTACAGCCCCGCCGAAGTATAGCGAATTATTCAATGCGATGCAAGGTAAAAATCACTCTTGCGCGATTTTTTTATTTTTGTATAGCAGAATATTAAAGAGAAGTGTAACAAAAGTGTTACAAAATAGCTTCATTGTTGACTTATTCCACATAGTATACTATCTTCTATTTAGGCATTTGCTAAGACGCGAGTTGCCTATACCCCAATAGTAAATGAAACTAGGCATCTCGCCTTTTCATGGAAAGGTGAGAAAAATGATCCCCCTAGCATATACCCAGCTAGGGGGATTTCATTTGTCAACTGTCGTGATGTCGCTTTTTTAGGCGTTTTGGTTTCTCAGTTTAAACCAGCGGTATGAGCCGATGAGCAGGTAGAGACTTACACATGCGAAAGCGCAGATGAAGGGGCCCCCGAAGATCCCGCCCATTACCATGAAGAAGGGACCGTCTGGAGCGAAGGTGCCGAAGAGATAGAGCGAGATGAGGAAGAGGAAGTTATAGGATCCATAAATCACCAATGTAGTGAGATAGTTCAGAAACAACTCCTTGAATGCGAAGCATCCATCGCGCTTCTTGACGATAAAGCGAGCCATGATCGCAGGCGCGAATACGATGCAGGCAATGAATAGGATAGGTATGAGATCGCGCCTGATGTGGAAGCTCGCGATTTCTGACTTGTTCTCGACTATAATAGGTGTGAAGCTAGCTGATTCAGCAGAATCAAGAAACTCAGGGTAGATGCGATCGAGGGTGAGTATGTAACTATCCTTATCTTCTGACTCGTAGTTACGCTCAAGTCTGATATCAAAGGTTACGTCCTGTCCTGCGCCTGTCAGGGTGACAGGGTGCTTTGAGCTTATACTAGGGGAAAAATCGTTGGCATTTTCCGTTTTTTTCACAAGCTGAAATGTATCTACCCACTGCTTGTGCTGATCTTTTGATAAACGTAGGTAAAAGCAATAAGCTCCGTTAAACTCGTGGCAGTATACTACTTCTACAGGCTCGCCGAACCATGGCTTGTAGCGTTCCCAGAAGCCGCTAGCGCTGTAGGCCTGTATGCCTATGATGATATAGAGAACGAGTCCTAGAAGGATGGCGAGGAAGGGGTGTCGCGTGTTCATTTTTTGAATAATAGCAAATGTCTTATACTGTAGCAAGATTATTTGTTTTTGTATGACAGATCTAAAATTAGGATAGCGTATAGCTGTTTTTTCTTGCATCTTCGCCTTGCTTTGATAGCATACAATGTATAGAAAAAAATATTTATGAAATTTAAGAAAAGCAGCACATTTATCTTACTAGCACTTTCGCTTAGTAAGCTCGTCTACGCAGAGACCCCAGAAACAGATCTCTACAGTAATGATATAGCTCCACAGTGGGAGAGCATCACATGGGAAGATTCTCAAGGGGCTAGCAAGGTATTCAAGCCTGAGAGCTCCGTAACACTAGGTAAGGCGAGTGATCAGGCTACTCAGAACTACAACATCCATTTCACAAAGGATGTCAGACTCGACGGTCTCTATATGGAAGAGTACGCGAACTGGCACTTCACGAGTAACGATGATGTGTCACTGGGTATACCCGATGGTCGTTTCAGCGTCGTGGGGACACTGACGCTTGCGATGGAGCTGGTGACGCGCCTGATAGGCGTGGAGGCACATGGTGAGATGCGTATTATCAAGGGTGGTGGACTGCTGGCGCAGACCTATGATGCGATAGGATCAAGCCTCTACATAGAGTCGGGGACGAGTACGATCTATGACGTGAATCTCAGCGAGGGCGCGGAGGTTCATCTAGGTGGTGATGGCTCGCTACGCGTCGGCGAGGTACGATTGCTGGACGCTAGCGTGCGCGCTGGTGAGCTGTCTATCTACAGCCCTGGCGATTATCAGCAGAATCCAGCTTTGACGGTGCAGGCTTTAAAGGATGGAGAGGCCGCGCAGCTGACGGCGAAGGGGGGCGAGTCGATGCGCCTCGAAGCGGCGACTTTGCGAGTCGGAGAGGGGGAGGCTACGGTGCTGAACTCACAGCTGATTGCCTGTAATGTCACGATGCCTTGGACGAGCGGTGTTTTGCGTATCGTTGATTCTGTTTTTTACTCACCGAGTACGACTTTTAATATGGTCGATGGCGCGAAGCTTGAGATCCGCGACCCCGGTATGGAACTCATGCCGCTTAGTATAGAGGAAGATGAAATCACCTTGGCTGATGGTAGTAAGCAGATGATACCTGTGCTTCACGTCGAGCGCTTTAATTGGAATCAGGACCATACGCGCGTGAAAGGCGTGCTCTCTCTGATGATCAAGTGGGGAGATGCTCAGTCTGATCTGCTCCTAGAGCCTCTAAGCAAGGCGCATGACGCGAAGAAGATCGTAGGCGTGTCCTTTCCTGATATTAAGTTCCAGAACAATGAGCTGACTAATGCGTCGCTGAATATTGCGAATAGCAAGGCACTCTACACAAAGTTCCTCGGATTCGGTCAAGATGCAAAGGGAAATCTTGTCATCTACGGGCAGATGAATGCTGATTAAGGGAGATTTAGGAATCAATCCTTCGTGAGGAAGAAGCGTACCAGTAGGAAGTTTACTGGTACGACGATCACGTAGATGGGGAAGGGGAGTAGATCCGCAGGTTTGGTCAGTACGGGGATGCTATTGAGCAGGAAATCGGGGAGAATAGCCGTATTCATGTTGACGATGAGCTCGCCGACTTCAAGTTGAACGAATATATTCAGGAAGAGTAGGTGAAGCCCGTAGTTAATCGCATGTGCGAAGGCGAAGCCTGCGCCTTTCTTCACCGAGTTTGACGTGCGGAAGGTCCAGCTCGTGCTGACGAGGTAGTTAGCGATGAAAGAGAGCGCGTAGGCGGTAGAATAGCTGACGCTTAGTGCGAATGCCTGAGAGCTGTCTATGCCAACGGCGGCATTAATCCCCATGTAGATGGCAAGATGGAGAAGGGTCGCGCCGACACCGACGATGAAGAAGCGTATGAACTGCGCGCGCATGCTCTGCGCGTCTGCTTCAGGCTGAGGCTGTGGCTGTTCGTCGCTCATGCGATATCGGCTGGAGAGAAGTAGAACTTCAGCAGCTCGATCTGGTCATCGAGGCTCACGAGGTAGCCATCACGTGGGTCTAGCCAGTGGAAGGAGTGAATGGAGCTGCGGCGTGATCCTGAGGGTTTAGAGCTGATTTTTTCTTCTTCTGTAAGCTGAGCGAGTCGGCCGACAAGCTCGGGAGCAAGTGCTCTAATGACATCTTCCGCTGTCAGTGGGGGCATAGCAGGGATGAGGCGGGAGATGCCGATGGGGATGCATTTTTCCACGTCACCTACGATGCGCTCAGGCAGATAGAACTGGTACTGAGCTTGCGGCGAGAATGGGAGTTTCCCTTTTCCTTTCGGAGGCTGAACACAGCAATGAAGGAGAGGTGAGTGAGAAGGGGTGGGAAGAGCGAGCTCGGGAATGTAGACATTAATCACTCGACCGAACTGGCGGTTGATGTCTGTGTGGAGCTGGAGGCGATTCTGTATGTAGGCCGAGTCACTCTCGGTGATGAGTTCGCTGTTTTCATCGGCGCAGTCTTCGAGGAGGTCGCAGGTGGTGAGGAAGATGGTGATTTCCGACTTGATTTCCATGATCTGTCGGTGGACAAGTTCGCAATTCTTCGTGTCTAGTTCTACCTGTTCTTGTGCGGTTAAAGGTCCGAGTTCAAGTGCTGGGTCGACGATGACGGTCATGTGCAGATTCTTACCCGCAATGATATGAAAGTTATCCTCGGTGATGAGATAATCGAAGTATCTCTTCTTTGTCCAGATCTTTCCTAATACGGTGTTAGCGCCGATAAATGCAGTTTCTTGACTCATAACTTAATGGACTCTTGCGCAGAGGGGCAAGAGTCTATCATGAAATGAATCGTATGGCAAGTGTAACTCTATTGATTTATTAGGAATAATCTTAAATTATTGATGGTTAAGTAATGATTTGCGCAGTTCTAGTGCTTGGTGCATTTCTGCTACATCATGAACACGGTGTAGATCCGCCCCTCTCTCCGCTGCCATCAGGCTCATGCTGACTGTCGCTAGCGGCGAGCGTCCTTTCTGCATGTCGTGCAGGATGGTGCTGAGCATGCGCTTGCGCGACAGTGCCATGATGAGTGGCATCTCGGGGCTGGGACGTAGTTGGTCTAGCTTGGCGATGATTTCGAGATTATGCTCAAGAGTCTTACCGAACCCTATACCTGCATCGAGGCAGATGGAGTTGCGCTTGATGCCCGCCGCCTCCGCGAGGCGTACACGCTGGATGAAAAACTCACGAATCTCGCGAATGACGTCTTCATAGTGGGGGGACTTCTGCATGGTCTGTGGCTCTCCCTGCATGTGCATGAGGATGACACCACAGCCGTACTGCGCACAGAGCTCGCGCATCTGGGGATCGGCGAGACCGGTAATATCATTGATAATATCCACCCCCGCTTCGAGTGCGGCGCGCGCGACTTCGACATGCTGCGTGTCGATGGAGATGAGCGTGCCATGGAAGTTATCACGTAGGCTCTCGATGACTGGGATGGTGCGTGCGAGCTCTTCGTCTATGCTCACCTCCTGCGCACCGGGACGCGTGGATTCTCCTCCTATGTCGATGATGATCGCTCCCTGATGGATGAGTTCTTCTGCGTGCATGACTGCCGCATCGACATTTTGATAACGTCCCCCATCGGAGAAGGAGTCAGGAGTCGTGTTTACTATCCCCATGATAGCCCCCTCCATGGGAAGCTTCCATGTGCCGCGTCGTAAGTGCCAGTTTCGTTGCATATTCCTTACTGTAGCAAAGGATGCGCAAGATGGCAAGTTTTGTTTTTCTATGATTGTTTTTGAGCTCAAAATCGCGATGTAATACAAATTTATGTTGGTAAATATTTGTTAGCCAGTATTGTTAGTAGTCGTGTGCGAATTAAAGCATATATTATTATCTACTATGCTACTCGATAAGAGGTTCCCTGAAGGCAGGTTCTCGCAATTAGTTTTTTGAACCAATTTATTTGGAATGAATCTGCACTTTCTTCTATGCAGCTTTCAAAATTTTGATTATGGATGCTTTTTTATCGAAATTTCCTCATTTGAAGGATGTTGCTTAAACCGCGATCTTGATAGAGGCTTAAATCAACTAGAAGAAATATCGCATGAGCATGATACAGCAAAATTTATATTAACGCAGGCTCTAGTACGTTTCCATAAGGTAGATGAAGCCATTATACTCTATAAGCAATTGGCAGATAATGGAAATTTACTTTCCCAAGAGCGGCTAGCAATGATATATTATGCAAGAGATACAAATCTATTCTTAAAGTATGCCTTCACAGCTGCTAATAACGGGTCAGTTTATGTCACTGAGAGTCTTATTCGTATTTTTAGTGGACGAAGACCTCTTTATATGAAACCAAGACTAGAAATACTAGTCTTTTAAGAGTCGCCTTAGGAGCATCACCCTCCACCTTGACACCAGTAGATTTCACTACCCGCTTTCCATTCTGCGACCAGACCGCGAACCTCGTATTTTTTCTTTGCTTGAGATGATCCATAACAGTAAAATGAGGAATCGTAAAAATGTACCCTGTGGTGTACCCCTTTTCCGTGAAAACGTGTACCCGCTGATGTACCCCAAGGGGACACCATGCACCCCTAAAATGACCTCCACAGTGTACTTCGTGTCACGCCGTATCGTCAACATAAAACCGCCATTTTGAACACTTTTGGCGTAAAATCGCCCACTACGCGCCACTTTTAGCCACTAGCCCCGGCAGGAATCGAACCTGCATTGTAGGTACCGGAAACCTCTGTCCTATCCATTGAACGACGGGGCCTTTGAGTGACTGGATGCGCGGTCTCGTGACTTGACTTGACCGTGCATGTTGCGGTGAGGGATATGATGCCATAGATGGCAGAAATGTCAAGGATAAGCGCACTTTGCCTCACACTTTGCCCCTGCTTTTACTTGTGATACTGGAGTGACGCTCTGCTTTAATACACGTCGTCGTCGTATTGGGGGGCTTCGACGAGGGGGGCTAGGTGTAGGGGGATGTCTATGCCGCTGGCTTCTAGATGCAGGGCTTGCGCGCTTTCTTCTGTGTAGATGCCTGTGATGGAGGAGGGGGGGAGATGCAGGGTGTTTTCAGGTGGTAGGGTGCTGCTGCTGAGCATGGCGGCAGGTCCGATAATGAGGCACTGCTGGCTGTGCTGTAGGACGTGGCGCGCCCACTCTGTGGCGTGGGGATAGGTGTAGCTGAGGCTGATATGCTCGCTTCTCTCTGCGCTGCTGGTCACATGCAGCTGCTGGGGACTGAGGATGGCGCAGTGGGGTGGTGTCTCTTCTAGGCTGCGGATGGCGGAAGCTCCGAGGAGGAGGGCGCTTTCCTTATCGAGCTCGCCGCCTGTGCTCATGATGTGGTGAGGGTGTGAGGGGGCTTGGAGTTTGTAGAGGAGGGTGGGGGAGTTACTAATGAGTGTGAGCGGTCTCTTCTCTAGGAGTTTTAACAGCAGCATGCCGTGGGGGCTGTGGTCCATGTAGATGCGCAGCTCGGCGTTCTCGTCAAGGAGCTGCTCAAGATGCTCTTTCAGGGGGAGCAGGAGCTGACTCGCGGGGTGCTGCTCGGCCTTCTGGCTGGGGATGCAGTAGATGGCTCCGCCATGGCAGCGGCGCAGGTAGCCCTTCTTTTCCAGTGCGATGAAGTCGGTGCGTATGGTTTCGTCAGTGACTTGGAGTTCACGCGCGAGTGTGGCATTCCGCAGGCTGCCGCGCTCGGCTAGCAGGCGTAGGATGTACTCGCGGCGTTGTGATGCCATGTACATAGGCTTAGCGGGAGACTTCGTGGCGGAACTCTTCCAGTTCCTCCTTGATCTTTTGGATGGTGCGCTGGATGCGGTCGAGGTTTTTTGTTTCCTTCGGCATATTGTCGCGTACGTCGATGAGGCGTTTCTGGAGGTGGTTGATGCGCCAGATGAGGGTTTCGCGGAGTTTCGAGTCTTGCTTGTCTGGGCTCTGCTGGAGCAGGAGGATGGAGGCGAGGATGCGTGAGACGATTCGGGCGTACTTCTGCATCAGGCTATCCACGGTGTCGCCCATGTCGTTGTCGGTCTCCATGAGCTGCTGGAGCGCAGGGGTTATGACTTCGGTGAGCTTTGAGGTGTAGTGGAACAGCGGGTGCTGCATCGCTTTCTGTACGGGCTTTTTGTGCTCGTCTTCGAGGTAGTCGAACAAGGTCTTAGGTTTGTTCCCTTTAAAGACGTCGCGCGGGATAAAATGCTTGTCGAGCTGTGCCCATACGCCGAGTAGCTGGGGCATGTCGAGGACGTAGGCGATGCTGGCGAGGGAGTTCTGCTCGCCTATGTACTTGTGCCGCACGGTACGGAAGATGGCCGCGCGGGCTTCTGTCTTGTTGAGCATCTTGTCCCATGAGCAGGGGCGGAAGTCTGAGGCGTCTGTCGCCATATGGAACAGGCTGTGCAGCTCAACGTTCTTCACGACGTGGGCACGAAGCTGGTCGCGCGCGATGAGGGCGCGGAGGTTGTCTTCTTCCCAGCTTAGTTTCCACTGCGCTAGGCTGATTTCGAAGTCGAAGTAGTCGACGTCGATGACGATGCGCACGCGTACGTCTGAGAAGAACTCGATGGAGATGCTGCGGCTGATGGCGCGACGGTTGTCTTCATCGCGGCTGGCGTGTGACATGGTGATGTCGCCAGCGGTGAATTCATTCGTCATGCGGATGACTTCTTCAAGGGACTGCCAGTCTCCTCCGGGGGAGGGGAAGGCGACGCGATTTGTGAAGCTCACGCGACAGCCGGCTATGTCGCTACAGCAGTCGCCTACGATGATGAAGTGCAGGGGCTCACTTTCATCGCTGTACCATAGGCGCAGATCGGTGAGTCCTCGTACAGTATTGTCGATGACGCCGCGCTGGATGATGTTGGATAGATGGATGAGCATGGGAGATGGGGAGTGGGTGCTCCCCCTGCCTTATTTAGCAGAGGGGGCTGGGAGGGTGGCTGCGAGTTTCGCGATGGCTTCGGGGGCGTTCATGAGTTCCACGACGGCGTCCCAGCGTCCCTGCATGAGGGCTTCGCGGGGTTCACTAGGCATGGTGAGGGGGATGCTGATGTCTCCCTCTGTGTTGCTCGCGGTCATGCTGCTGAGGTCGATGATCCATTCGCTGCTGGGGGCTTGTTCGTTGCGTGCGATGATGAGTTGGAGGTCTTCATGGCTGGCGCGCAGGCAGGGGAGTCCTATGCCTGTGCTGTTCCCAAAGAAGATTTCAGCAAAGCTCTCGGCGATGATGGCTTCGATGCCGGAGCGCTTGATGGCCTGAGGCGCGTGCTCGCGAGATGAGCCGCAGCCGAAGTTCTCACCGCCGAGGATGATGCTTGCTCCCGCGTACTGGGGGGCGTCAATGGGGTGATTCTTGCTGCTACCGTCTTCGTTGAAGCGTTCGTCCGCGAACATAGTTCCTGCGAGTTCATCGAAGGTGATGCATTTCAGGAAGCGTGCTGGGATGATGCGGTCGGTGTCCATGTCTGCTCCGAGTACGGGGACGGCTGTGCCGCTGACGCGTGTGATTTGTAAAAGAGGCATGATGTGAAAAAAAGGGGGGCTAGATGTGTATGGGCTGACTCGGTTTTCTTAGAGCGCGAAGTAGTCGCGTGCGTCGGTGACTTCTCCTGTCAGGGCTGCTGCTGCTGCCATGATGGGGCTCATGAGCAGGGTGCGTCCTGTGGGGCTTCCCTGTCGTCCCTTGAAGTTGCGATTGCTGGTGCTTGCGCAGATTTCGTCGCCATTCAGGCGGTCGGGGTTCATGGCGAGGCACATGGAGCATCCTGCGAGTCTCCATTCGAAGCCTGCTTCGCGGAAGATGTCGGCGATGCCTTCTTCTTCACACTGCTGCGCTGTCATCTGGGAGCCTGGGACGGCGAGGGCGCGTACGCCTGCGGCGACTTTCTTTCCTTTGATAAGGGGGGCTACTTCGCGGAAGTCACTGATGCGACCATTTGTGCATGAGCCGATGAACGCGACATTGATAGGCAGTCCCTTGATGGGGCTGTGGGGGGTGAGCTGCATGTACTCAAGTGCGGTGGCGTAGGCCTTGCGCGTGTCTTCGTTCTTCGCATCGTCAACGGAAGGAATGTTTTCGCTGATGCCTATGCCCATGTCGGGGGAGATGCCCCATGTGACGGTGGGCTCGATGTCGGCCGCGTCTATGATGACGACATCGTCGTAGACGGCGTCGCTGTCGGACTTGAAGCTTTCCCAGCGTGTGACGGCTGCATCCCACTCTGCACCGCGGGGGGCGAAGAGGCGACCCTTCAGGTATTCGTAAGTCTTTTCATCGGGGTTGATATAGCCGCAGCGTGCTGCGCCTTCGATGGCGAGATTACACAGGGTGAAGCGTCCATCCATTTCCATGTTTTCGATGGCTGAGCCTGCGAACTCATAGGCATAGCCGAGTCCGCCATCAGCACCGAGGAGGCGGATGATGTGCAGAGCGACGTCCTTCGCACTCACGCCTGCGCCGAGTGTGCCTTCGACGCGGATCTGGCGCACCTTCAGCGGGAGCATAGCGAGGCTCTGTGTCGCGAGTACGTCACGTACCTGTGTCGTGCCTATGCCCATGGCGATCGAGCCCACAGCTCCGTGTGTGGCTGTGTGGGAGTCACCGCAGACGATGGTCATACCAGGCTGGGTGATGCCGAGCTCTGGTCCTACCATGTGGACGATACCCTGCTGGGAGCTACTGAGGTCGAAGAAGCGTATCTGGCTGTCGCCGCAGTTACGGCGCAGCTCGGTGAGCATGGCTTGGGCACGTGTGTCGGCGAATGGCTCTTGCTGGTCATCGGTGGGGATGATATGGTCTACTGTCGCAAAGGTGCGCTCTGGGTGCAAGACACTGAGCCCTAGATCGCGTAGCATGCCAAAGGCCTGAGGTGATGTCACCTCGTGCATCAGATGTGTAGCGATAAAGAGCTGTGTGCGTCCGTCAGGCAAGATGCCTGCACTGTGCGCATCCCATACTTTGTGATAGAGAGTCTTTCCCATAATGTGAATTTTTTGGTAATTTACCGGTGAGCCAATGTAGCATACAGACAGATCTTTGTCAAGAATTCTGCCGTGCACTGTTCACATGCGAGTAAATATGACAATACCCCAGCCTACGCGGGAGTAGGCTGGGGTATGTATGATGAAAAGTCTTAATCAGCGATTAGAGCTTGATTGTGTCTGCACCTGGGGTCCAGCGAGCTGGGCAGAGTTCATTGCCGTGTTCGTGTACGAACTGGCTAGCCTGCACGCGGCGGAGGAGCTCAGCGGCGTTGCGACCGACATTGCCAGCGGAGATTTCCAGACCGACGATGATGCCTTCAGGATTGATGATGAATGTGCCGCGCTCTGCGAGACCTGCACCTTCTGTGTAAACGTCGAATGCCTTTGATAGTGTGTGGCAAGGGTCAGCCACGAGTGGGTACTTCACATCAGCGAGGAGCGGGTCGGACTCTACCCATGCCTTGTGTACGAAATGTGTGTCTGTGGATACACCGTAGACTTCACAGCCTGTAGCTTGGAACTGAGCGTAGAGATCAGCGAGGTCTTTCAGTTCGGTAGGGCAGACGAAGGTAAAGTCTGCTGGGTAGAAGAAGAAGACACTCCATTTACCGAGGAGATCAGCCTTGCTTACGGTCTTGAATTCGCCGTTCTGGTAGAGATTGGTGCTGAACTCTGCGATTTCTGTATTAATGACGGACATATGTATTAAGTGTGATTGTTGTTATTAAGATTGTATTTGCTGTGTGCGCAGTTAGTTTAAAATAATTCTAGCGTGGAGTCAAGATGTTTTTGAAAGTTTTTTTACAAAGATTCTAAAATAACACTCCAGATTTCGTCTCCATCTTTGTAAGTCAGCGTGGATCAAATTAAAAACGTATCATCTAATTTTGAAAGCAGATGACGAGTTTCTGCCGATGTCCTGTTTCTTGCTTGCCACCCCCTTCTGTATATGATAAAAGTGGAGCTTCGTATACACATTTTTTATGAAGATTTTCCACCACACGATTCCTTTATTAAGCCTTTTTTCATTAGCCATGTTCGATATTAGCCATGCCGCAGAGGCGAGTTCAGACTTTGTGACGCTTCCAGCAGAGCGCAAGGTCACCTATCCTGCGCTTATACAGTCGCAGCTAACTGTATTTAAACAGCGAATTTCTCAAATAGATGCGAACTGCGCCGAGCTCCTCATTACTGTCATTCCTCACCGTATGAAGGTGGAGAACACGAGCATACGCCTCAAGCGCAATGCGGAAATGAACGAGCTCTTTAGCGCAATGAAAGAGCAGAAGCAATGGTACTATAAGAAAATCCCCGCAGGCATGATGATATCCTACGCTTATAGGCTGAAGATAGAAGCACTAGACAAGAACGGTGTGAGCCTTGGGGAGCTTCCTTGTGACTATGCGATGAAGCTAGCATCTGATGAGTTCTCCACCATATCAGGTAGCGTCATGTCGCTAAAATGCTTCCCCGAAATTAAATAATTTCCCCCCCCCTCCTTTTTTCAACAAGATCATGAACATATCACGCGTATTCCTCCCCGCTCTTGTCCTCTCTGCCGCCACTCGCAGTCAAGCAGAAGCTACTGCCGCTACCAGCGCAAGCACCGAAGCCCCAGTCACGAAGACTGTCGCTGCGACGCAGCATCAGCTAAACATCGTTTACTTCCTCGGCAGTGACAGAGAAACCATCTCTGGCTATGAGAAGCGTCTGTCTGAGCTCATGCTCTACACGCAGAAGTTCTACGCCGAACAGATGGAGCGCAACGGCTACGGCTATCGAAGCTTCGGGATGGACATGAAGAGTCCTGACCGCGTGAATATCATCATTTACCGCGCGGAAAAGCCCGCCTCAGCCTACCCCTATGACAATGGCGGTGGCTGGCGTGCCGCTCAGGAGGTAAACAAGTACCTCGATGAAAAAGGCCTGCGCAAGAGTCATCACACGCTCATCATCTTCCCCACCTTCTACGATGAGAAGAACACAGACATGAGCCCCGGTGGCGTGCCCTTCTACGGGCTAGGGAAGGTAGCCTGTGCGCTCGATTACGCCTTCTTTGACATCCAGTACCTTGGCCAGAACTCTCCGAAGGGGCATCTCCTGACAAAGTGGTTTGGAGGGCTCGCCCATGAGCTGGGGCACGGGCTGAACCTTCCTCACAACATGGCAGTCGGCTCAGAAGCCGAGCTCGGCACTGCCCTCATGGGAGCGGGGAACTACACCTTCGGTCAGAAGCCTACCTTCATCACCGCAGGCAGCAGTGCGCTGCTAGATCGCTGCGAAGTCTTCGCACCTCAGGGGGATAAAACCGTCTTCTATCAAGGCAGGTTAGAGCCAAAACTTGAAAAGCTCGATATGAAAGTCGTCGATGGGAAGCGCATCGAGATCACAGGCAGCGTCACGAGTAATCTTCCACTAGCCGCGCTGAATATCTACATAGAAGAGCCGCCCCTCGGAGTGAACCGCGACTACGAAGCCCACGTCTTCACCCAGAAGCTGAAAGTTACAGACAGCAAGACTGCGCAGCCCTTCACCCAGACCATCCCCATCAGCGAGCTCGTCGGACAGAAGTCCGCAGAGCGTGCTATACGTCTGTGCTTCATCGCGGAGAATGGCCAGCAGCAGACCATAGTCGCCCCACTCAACTTAGAAGAAAAGAAGAACTAGTAAGAACGATGAAAAATCTGCACGCAGGGCTGATTTCTCTTGCCAACTGAGCCCTGCTCGGTTACAATAGCGCGCCCGCTGCGTGAGTGTTCTATGCTTGCGACGCGAGCATAAACTCAACCATTCCTCATTTCTAAATATGAACGAACTTAAAGGTGCATGTGTCATCGGTCAATCCGGTGGTCCTACAGCTGTGATCAACGCTAGCGTACTTGGTGCTATCCAAGCTGGTTTCAACGCTTCTCAGGTAACACGCGTTCTTGGTGCTGCTAACGGCATCACAGGCGTAATCAACGGTAAGCTTTACGACATGGGTCAGGAAGACCCAGCAGAACTTGAGCTCCTCAAGTTCACTCCTTCCTCCGCTCTCGGTACATGCCGTTACAAGATGAAGGACCCTTCAGTCGATCCTACTGACTACGAAAAGATCCTCGAAACTTTCAAGAAGTACGACGTACGCTACTTCTTCTACAACGGTGGTAACGACTCCATGGACACCTGCAACAAGATCTCCAAGTTTATGCAGCAGAGTGGTTACGAATGCCGCGTCATGGGTATTCCTAAGACGATTGACAATGACCTCTTCGGTACTGACCACTGCCCTGGCTTCGCTTCCGCAGCTAAGTACATCGCTACATCCTGCATGGAAGTCAAGCACGACGCTGACTGCTATGACACAGGCATGGTCACCATCATCGAAGTTATGGGACGTAACGCAGGCTGGCTCACAGCTTCTGCAGCACTGGCGAATCACGCTGGCTGCGGTCCTGACCTCATCTACCTCCCAGAAGTTGTATTCGACATCGACACATTCCTTGCTGACGTAGAGCGCATCTACACTGAAAAGAACAAGTGCCTTGTTGTCGTATCCGAAGGCATCATGGATAAAGATGGTAACTTCATCTCTGAAGCGAAGACAAACGCAAAGGACGGCTTCGGTCACGCCCAGCTCGGCGGTCTTGCTAACAAGCTTGCTGACATGGTACGTGGTCGCGTCGACGCGAAGATCCGCGCCATCGAGCCATCACTCCTTCAGCGCTGCGCTACACACGTTGGCTCTCCAACAGACGCTAACGAAGCTTACAACGCTGGTAAGACAGCTGTAGAAGTCGCAGTAGCAGGTGAAACTGACAAGATGGTCGCTTTCGAACGCGACATGTCCAGCGGTTCTTATGTCTGCAACACGAAGCTTCTTCCTCTTGAGTTCGTCGCTAACACGGAAAACAAGGTTCCACGTGAGTGGATCAATGAAGCAGGTAACGGCATCGAGCAGGCTTTCATCGACTACGCACTTCCACTCATTCAGGGCACACCTGGTATGAGCGCAGAAGACGGTCTCCCACGCTTCGCACGCCTCAAGCGCATTATCGCTGAGCCTGCATGTGGTGACAGCGGCTGCTGCTGCAAGTAATTGCTAAGAGAATAAGAATCTCTATTTGATTTCATACAAAGAGCCATCCGCATCAGCGGGTGGCTCTTTCGGTATTCATGCAGGCTGGGTTTCGGCAAAAGATGTAGGGAAGGACGCATGGCATGGAAGTGAGCTTGACCTAAGCCTGTCTTTGTGGCAAGATAGCTCTATCGCCCATCCCCTTATATTATCGTGTTCAGAATCTGTAAATCAATCGAACTAGAGAGCGGTCATCTGCTCTCCAAGCACCCAGGTAAGTGTCAGTTCCCTCATGGTCACACGCGTAGCGTGGAACTGGTCTTCGCCGCAGAGACCGTCGATGAGAATGATATGGTGCTGGACTTTAAGGCGGTGAAGGAGATGATGGGGGAATTCTTAGAGAGCTTCGATCATGCGCTTTGTATGAACACTCAAGATGCGAATTACGAGACCTTCCGCCAGATCTATGGCGAGCAGATTATTCCATTCGAAGGGATGGATCCCAGCAGTGAGCGCATGGCGGAGCGCGTCTTTAGCTTTGCGAAAGCGGCACTGAAGCGTGCTGCTGAGGCCGAGTTCCAATATCCTATCCGTGATTGTGTGCGTCTCGAACGCGTGCGTGTCTGGGAGACGAGCTCTTCATGGGCAGAATACAGTGAATAAGTGAGGCTTGTACATGAAGCTAGATGTACGGATGCAGCAGGAGCTTCTGGCTCTTGATGAGAAGGGAAATAAGCGTCAGCTGCGCACGATGCTTCCCGAGGCAGCCTATCTGCGCATGGGGGAGTCGCGCTATCTGAATCTTTCTTCGAATGACTACTTGGGCTTGTCGCATTCTGCCTACGCCCACGTCGATCTCTGTGTTTACTGGGGGATTTATTCTCAGGAACGTTTCTTGCATGGGAATCCCTCGTCGCGCCTCATGACGGGGAATAGTCCCGAATACGATATTTTAGAGTCGGAGCTAGCAGCGCTTTTCCCTGAGAAGCAGGCACTTGTCCTTAGCTCGGGTTACATGGCGAATCTCGGGCTCATCTCGGGACTAGCTCAGGCGCGTGATCTCGTGATCGCGGATAAGCTCGTACACGCGAGCCTCATAGACGGTCTGCGCCTCAGTGCTGCGGACTTCAAGCGATTCCAGCATAATGATGTCGCACATCTAGAGCGTCTACTACAAGCGCATGGCGATGCAGATGGGCAGATCTGGGTCGTCGTAGAATCCATTTACAGCATGGATGGTGATGTCGCACCACTGCTCGATATCGTCGCGCTGAAGCAGAAGTATGACTTCGCGCTCATCGTCGATGAGGCGCACAGCATAGGGCTCTATGGTGAGCAGGGGCAGGGGCTCTGCGCTCAGCTCGGTATATTAGCTGACGTGGATGCGCTGATGATGACCTTTGGGAAGGCTCTAGCGGGAGCGGGCTCGGCTATCCTCTGTTCGCCACTGATGCGTGAGTATCTGATTAACAAGATGCGCCCGCTTATTTTTTCTACGGCACTGCCGCCAGTTACCCTGCTGTGGAATGCCATGGTTCTGCGCGAGTGCCGCACGTCTTCGCTGCATGAGCGTGAGCCTGAGCGTTTCCCCAGCATGGCTACGCTGCGTGCTCATCTGCGTGAACTGCAAGGTATACTAGGTGCTCTGCTCCAGCGCGACATACCCTCTTCCATCCTCCCTGTGCATGCGGGCACGAATGAAAACGCCCTGCGCATGGCCGCAGCCGCCCAGGAGGCTGGCTACTGGGTGACGGCTATACGTCCACCCACCGTACCTGAGAATCAAGCGCGACTGCGCTTGAGCCTCCATGCCGGAATGACTTTAGAACACATCCATCACATCGCTGAATTATGCAAGAAACTTGGTTAAAAAAACAGGGATCACAGGATCTCGTCATCTTCGTGCTCGGCTGGGCCGCGACGCCTAACGCTGTACAGCATCTCGCCATCGAGGGCTGCGACATTTTCTGTGTCGATGATTACCGCGAGATGCACGAGCTACGCGCTGAGGATTTCACAGACTACAGACGCATTTACCTCTTTGCATGGTCATTCGGCGTCTGGGTGACAGAGCAGATAGCTCGTCAGCTACCACTGTACCGCGCCATAGCTCTGAACGGCACTCCCATGCCTGTCGATGACAGATACGGCATGCGTCTGCGCGTCGTGCTGCGCACGATGCAGGGGCTTGCGAAGGTGGGGATGAATCCCTTTAACGAGAAAACCTACGGCACGGTGCGTGCCATCCCCGATGGCCCTTTCGAAGACAGGAGCATCGAGGCGAAGATAGAAGAGCTCCAGCTCCTTGCCGAGCGTAGCAAGGGCGCAGAAGGCTCGCTCATCAACTGGACGCAGGCCTATATAGCTGACAAGGATGAGATCTTCCCCCCGCAGAAGATGTGGGACTACTGGCAGACACGTGAACTGGGGCAGGGCTTTGAAAGCTACCACTACCCCTTCAGCGATCCTGCCATCGTGCTGAACCATATTGATTCATGATCTGTGATAAGAACATCGTCGCACAGCGATTTGCGCGCCACTATGGGGAGTATAATGAATGCGCCCACGTGCAGCGCGCCGTCGCAGCGCGCCTCGCGTCCCTGCTCACGCAGAGCTGCCCCGATCTCGACGTGCAGCGTGGTCTTGAGATAGGCATGGGGACAGGCTTTCTCTCCCATGAGCTGCACCGACTCTTTCCTGAGGCATACTGGTACTACAATGACATGGTGGCGCAGGCCTTTGACTGGATACCCGAGCAGGTCGCCAGTTATGAATGCCTGCTCGGTGATGCGGAGTTCCTAGACTTTCCTCAGAATATTCAACTCCTAGCCACAGCCTCCACTGTGCAGTGGTTTCAGCAGCTTCAGCCCTTCTGCGCACGCGCACGTCAGTCCATGGGCGAGGGCGCTATCATGGCGATGAGCTGCTTTGGCCCTCATCATATGGAGCAGCTGCGCGAGCTCACTGGCGTGGGGCTTGATTATCTCACACGTGAGGATATGGGAGCACTCCTAGCCGAGTCGGGCTGGGAACTACTCGCGTCAGAAGAGTGGGTGAGTGAGCTGCGCTTCGACTCAGGGCGCGCCGTCCTTGAGCATCTACGACAGACAGGGGTGAATGGTCTCACCACGCGCCCGTGGACACCACGACGCTTGGCGGAGTTCCATGCACGCTATAAGGCTGAGTTTGCCGATGCGCAGGGACGACTCCTGCTGAGTTATCATCCGACGCTCTTTATCGCGCGCGGCTGTTAAACTTGCATACTCGCATAGACCTGATCCATGTCGATGCAGCGGCGCAGCTCGTGCGCGAGCTGATCGTAGTGCCTGTCCTTCATCTCATGGTAGTCTTCAAGACCTTCTAGTGCGCTGCTATCGCGTCCCTGTGCATGCAAGATGGTCTGAATGACGCTCAAGCTGTCAAAGATCCCATGCAGGTAGCTCCCCCAGCAGAGCTGACTTTTATAATAGCCCTCCTGCTCGCCTGTAGATAGGGTGGTCAAGGGGCTGCTCGTCGGTGTAGACCCAGCATGGATTTCATAGGCACGCCCATGGGCTTCTCCGTGAATGAAGCGGAATGCACACTGGCGCGTGACCTTGCCCGACTCAATGGTGGTGCTGATGGGGAAGATACCCAGCCCCTTCACGGAGCGTGTCGTTCCTTCTATGCCCTCGGGATCATGGATGGATTCCCCCATCATTTGGAAACCACCGCAGATGCCGTACAGAGCCTTACCAGCCCTGTGATGAGCTAGTAATACTTCTTCCAGTCCGCGCTGTCGGATGAACTCCAAGTCTCCTATCGTGCTCTTCGAGCCAGGGATGATGATGACATCTGCCTCAGCGAGATCCTGCGCATGGCAGGAGTAGCTGAGGTGTATCCCATCGCAGTGGCTCAGCAGATTGAAGTCTGTGAAGTTCGACATGCGAGGCAGCAGAACGACGCAGATGCGCAGATCGCCTTCTGAATAGCTCTTACTACTCATGCTATCGAGTACGACCGCATCTTCCTGCTCGATGAAGAGCTCCCTGAGATGGGGTACGACACCCACGACTGGCACCCCTGTGAGGTTTTCGAGCATTTTCCGACCATCGTTAAAGAGTTCGATATCACCACGAAATTTATTAATGATGACACCCTTGATCAGAGCACGCTCATCCTCGGGCAGTAGGGCTAGTGAGCCGTAGACGGAGGCGAACACGCCCCCCTTGTCGATGTCTGCGATGAGGTAAGTCGCTGCCTGCGCGTGCTTCGCCATGCTCATGTTCACGATGTCTCTGTCCCAGAGATTCATCTCAGAGATGCTGCCCGCACCTTCGAGGACGATGGGATTGTGCCGTGAGGCGAGCCTATCAAACGCGCTGGTCACCTCGCTAAAGAGGCTGCTGCTGCGCGGCTTTTGGAAATATTCCTTCGCGCTCTCCGTGCCTATGGGCTTACCGAGGAGGACGACTTGCGCACACTGGTCATTGCAGGGTTTTAGTAGGACGGGATTCATCTCCACCTGACAGGCGACACCACAGGCCTCGGCTTGGACGGCTTGTGCACGACCTATTTCCAGCTCATCAGCTGTGGCGTAGCTGTTTAGCGACATATTCTGCGCCTTAAAGGGAGCTGGCGCGTAGCCATCTTGCTTAAAGATACGGCAGAACCCTGCATTGATCAGCGACTTGCCCACGTCCGAGCCCGTCCCTACAAACATGATGGGGCGTAGTTCCTTCTTCATTTTTCTGAGTAGTAAGGGGTGCAATTGTCAGGAATGTCGAGCTCAGAAAAATCCCTCCCTGTCACCAAGCTCATGAGCGCGCGTAGGGTGATGCCATGACTGACAACCGCGATCTTCTCCCCACTGTGCTCACGCTCCAGCATGTGGAGGAAATCTCCGACACGCGCGAGGACTGATGCTATAGACTCAGCACCTTCTATCTCGTCGCCGAAGTTGATCCCCTCTGGTAGAGGCAGCCTCTCTAAAGGTCCAAAGCTACGCTCACGTAGTCGCTCATCTTCCTGTGCTGCTAATCGCTCATGTTCTGAAAAAATAAGGCTCGCCGTATGTCGCGCTCGCTCTAGGTCGCTAGTGTAGAGTTTATCTACTTTCTCCTCACGCAGCTGCTCGGCTAGAGCTTCGGCCTGCGCAATGCCCAGAGGGCTGAGCGTCCCTGTGCTCTGCCCTTGGCAGATTTTCTGAATATTTTCGAGGGTTTGACCGTGACGGATGAGGAGCAGCTGCATAGAATTTTACGCGAGACCTTGTAGCAGTCCAGCTCGCATAAGTCAAGAGAATTGCTTCAATTGCTGATTAGAGTAGCACGTGTTCGTAGAATAACCAATTTTTCCTAATGTTGCGCCTATAGAAACTATCAATGCACAATTAGAGTTAAATGGTTTTATTGCGCAATTTGAGAAAATCTCATTATTAAGTTCTAGCTGGCTCTCTAATGCGCTTCATTTGCCACTACTTAGTATGCTGTCCAACTTTTTTCGTTAAATTTGGACGTATTCTAATGCTGTGTTTAAGGCATGTTCTATTAGCTTTTCTTTTGCTTGCTCTGCTTTTTTAGGGCTTAGAAGACGCGCTCGCCCTAGCTGTGCGTCTCTTGCATTTTTTGTGACTGAGATGCTAGAGAGGGCAGTCATAGGCTAGCAATCCTAGACGAGTAGGGGAAGAAATCGGTACGAAATGAGAATGCAACACAGAGTACGTGAGTTCTGTGATGATTTGTCTTTGTGGTGAAGCACTTAAGCTTATTTGAACCCTCTTATGGTCTCGTTAGAGTGATGTGAAGCCAGACGAGTGCTCGCGAGTCCTTTTTGCGTGAAATGGGCGTTTTCGCCGCTTGGTGCGGGCTTAGGGGGCGTGCGAGGGAGTGGGGCTTGTCGTGTCGAAAATTAGGTGATTAGGGTGAAATTGAAAAAGGCTGGCAACTTCTGTTACCAGCCTTTTTAGGGAGTGGAGCTTTAGGGGTTCAAATAAAGAAGCACTTGCAAGTGCAAGAATGGCATTATTTTATGATGAATGAGGTGTATAAAATGGCGTTATTATAGACGTTTTTAGTAGCATGAAAAGTACTTAGCATTGTGCTGGCTAGAAGAGTGCTTCAAACTCATGCAAAGCTAGGATTGCGGTGATTCACAGGGCTAGGCTCGGGGCAGTTTAATCAATTTGAATGCGATGAAGCAGAGAGTTAATGATTGCTCCTCCATTGAAAGAGCAGATCTTATAGAGTTTAATCGTCGTTGTCGCTGATTGAAGTCTTCTACGCGGTTGACATGCCTAGTGCAGAGGGTGGTTTTCTTGAGAAGGCTTTGATAATTTATTGTTGGGTTGATGGAGTTGGAAACTGTATTGTGATATGGGTAATATTGATAATATATCGTCAATACACAATATTCAGCTTGACTGATCTGCTGAGTATGGTATCATAGCTGGGATATATTCGAATAAAGATATTTAATGGGAAATTAGAAGTATAATAATCTAAAGTAATGCTGTATCTTATGATGAGAAAAAGTAATATTAAGACTAAAAAATTAAGTGACTCTATAAAAGAAAGAGTAGCGAGTGGGTCTCGTGCGATTATGTCGCAAATTTCAAGAGGCAGTATAGTATTGCAATCAGGCAGTTTGCATACACGCAAAGAGAATAATGCTATTTATCTAGAAAGCTGTGAGCACCTATTAAAAAAATTGAAATAATTGATATACATGATAAATATGCCTCCTATTGCAGAAAATGAGAGAAAGTTTATCAATGAGTATACTGATGCTGAATTAGCATTAGCTAAACGGCATCTTTACCATTGGCGTTAAATTAATCAAAATCCCACACAGACAGCTGCAATTTTCGTCGCCGTTTATCGTGCCCTAATTCGAGACCGATCTC
>CAYJJD010000034.1:0-30800 GCA_964370425.1 uncultured Akkermansia sp.
GGGAAGTCTATCCACTCGGGGTGTCCGAATTCGTTCCCCATGAAGTTCAGCCAGCCTTCGCCCCCTGCGACGTGGGTCGCGAGGCGTATCATCTTGTGCAGGGATATGCCGCGCTCGATGACGAGGCTTTCGGAGTGCTTGTTCATGCCGCTGTACATCTCGGCATCCATGAGGCGGAAGGCGAGAGTCTTGTCGCCGACGAGTGCCTGATCGTGGCTCTCGGCGTAGGCGATATTTGCTTCACCGTAGCGACGGTTTGTCAGGGTGTACCACATGTCGCCCATGCTCCATTCTTCGTCTTTGTACTCCTTGATGAGCTTAATCCAGTAGTCGGGGAGTCCCATGGAGAGGCGGAAGTCGAAGCCTATGCCACCTTCTTCGACAGGGCGGCAGAGTCCGGGCATGCCGCTCATGTCTTCGGCGATGACGAGTGCTCCGGGTTTTACTTCTTGGATGAGGGTAGTGGCGAGCTGGAGGTAGGTGATAGCGTCGTAGTTCACCTGCTCGTTGAAGTAGCAGTCGAGGTTGACAAAGGGCTCGTGTCCGTGGTGCAGGTAGAGCATGCTGGTGACACCGTCGAAGCGGAAGCCATCAAAGCGGAACTCTTCCAGCCACCATGAGAGGTTCGAGAGGAGGAATTCTAAGACTTCAGGGCGGCCGTAGTTAAACAGGCAGCTGTCCCAGTCGGGGTGCATGGCATCTCGCTCACCGGCGTGGAAGTACTGACCGCCTGTGCCGTCAAAGTTATTCAGCCCCTCCGCCATGTTCTTCACCGCATGGGAGTGGACGATGTCGAGTAAGACGGCGATGCCTGCCTGATGCGCGCTGTCGATGAGGTATTTCAGATCATCTGGTGTACCGAATCGGCTGCTGGGCGCGAAGAAGGAGGAGACGTGGTAGCCGAATGATCCGTAGTAGGGGTGCTCCTGCACCGCCATGAGCTGGATGCAGTTGTAGCCCATCTTTACGATGCGGGGCAGGATGTGATCAGCGAACTCTCTGTAGCTGTGCAGGCGTGCTTCCTCGCCAGCCATGCCGACATGAGCTTCGTAGATGAGCGGGACCTTGATCTTCGCGGGAGTGAACTTCTTTTTCGATTTCCAGACGTATTCGCTTTCTGGCTGCCAGATGCTGCCTGTGAAGTCGAGGCTATGCGGGTCTTGCTTCGTGTAGCGTATCCATGCGGGGATGCGGTCGCGTCGCTGGTCGTCGGAGCCGACGATGTGGACTTTCACCGACTGTCCGTGCTGGAGGCTATCAGCAGGGAGGCGTATCTCCCAGAGTCCATTCGGTAGGCGTGTCATGTGATTCGCCTCACGGTTCCAGTAGTTAAAGTCGCCGATGAGGGATAGTGCCTTCGCCCCCGGTGCCCACTCGCGGTACACCCATTCCTGTGTCTCAGGGTCACGGCAGATGCCCATGCGCGTGTAGGCGCGAGCGAACTCGCGCAGCGAGCCATGGGATTTTCGTATACTGGCAAGCTGGCTATCGAGTAGCTTCATGCGTGCGCGTATCGCCTTCTCGTAGGGGGCTAGCCAAGAATCTGCCAGTATCAGTCCAAGTATGGGTGGTCTCCTCATACTGGAACTATAGCGAATGATAGCCTGTATTACAAGGAAATAATTCTTCTAACAGAAGAATTATAGTACTGGTGCGAGGAGTCTACAGGCGCGCGCTCCGAGCTTCTTCATGACGCTGGCTTTTGTCCATATGGCTTCGGTTAGTATCTCGCTTTCGTCCATGTCCGCATCTAGCATGTCACTGACGGCTTCATTCATCGCTGGGTCGCGCATGAGGCAGTTAAGCTCATAGTTCAGGCTCAAGGATCGATTATCAAGATTCGCCGAGCCTATGCAGCTGATGTCATCGTCACAGAGGAGCACTTTCTGGTGCATGAAGCCAGTCTTGTAGCCCCAGATTTTCACCCCATAGCGGAGGAACTCAGGGATGAAGTTCAGCATCGCGAGTCCTGAGATGATGTTGTTATCTTTCTGCGGGATGATGAGTCGCACGTCGACTCCGCGCAGGGCCGCGATGTGAAGTGCCTGCACGACGGCTGCACTCGGGACGAGGTAGGGGGTGGCTATCCATAGTCTCTTCTGCGCCGAAGCGGCGAGGATGAGGAGGGTGGTTTGCCATGCGTTCACGTAGTTCTCAGGTCCAGAGGGGATGCACATGGCCTGCTGCTCACCTGCGGGGGCTAGGCTGCGGGGGAAGTCTCCGCAGATGTCCGCACCTGTCGCCCTGTACCAGTCCTGCGCAAAGCAGAGGAAGGCCTGTGCGACGGCAGGACCTTCTAGCTTCATGAAGGTGTCGCGCCAGTTGAGTGTTGTCATTCGTTCCATATATTCCTCGCCTATGTTCAGCCCGCCCAGCCACGCTTGCTTGTGGTCGACGACGACGAGTTTTCTGTGGTTGCGGTAGTTGATACGTAAGAATGAGCTCAGCCAGAAACGTTTTCCAAAGAAGGGGTGGATGTCTATGCCTGCTTTTCTCAAGCGACGGATGAAGCCGAGAGGGAGCTTATGCGAGCCTATCTCATCATAGAGCACCCTCACGCGCACGCCATGCGCTGCTTTTCCTATCAGAAGCTCGGCGAGGAAGTTTCCCACGAGGTCGTTCTTGATAATGAAGAATTCGAGGTCGATGGATACTTTCGCGTCTTCGATGGCTTCAAGCAGGCTTCCATAAGTCTCTTCACCATTACGCAGGAGCTGGAGATTATTCCCCGAGCAGAGCTGTATGCCTGTAAGCTTCGCTAGGGATCGTTCTTCTTGTCCAGCCTTCGCAGGGAAGGCTGACCAGACGGAGGTGAGTCTGCTCACGCTGCTCTCGGGAAGTGTCTGGAGGATGAGTCGTTCCAGCTTCTTCGTACCCAGTCCTAGGTAGAAAAAGATGCTGATGAAGGGGAGGAAGATTAGGGCGAGCACCCACGCGAGTGCTCCCTGTGCGGAGCGCGCGTGGTAGATAGCATGCAGCGCGAGGATGATGCCTAAGGCGTAGACGAAGAAAATACCTGCCTGTGGCGCGTAGTCGTACCAGTTCATGTCTTTTTGAGGGAAGAGAGGCTAAGTAGGTGTAGTGGCTGAACCCTGCTTTTTATTCTGTTTCTTTTTAAATGGAGACTCCGCGTCTAGCCTCCATTTAAGGTCATTTATCTTGCCATAGAGTTCTATGTCGAGGATATGTTCTGAGATGCGTGTGATGGGGGATAGGGCGACATTCAAGATACTGCCGAGATCTGGCCAGAGGCGTGCTCGTACATTCAGTGAGTCGAGGTTAAGCGAGCCGTAGAGAGGTACGGTGAGATTGCTGCCTTTTGCAATGAGGTTCTCTGTGAACATGAAGCCGTCCTTCACGGTGAAGTCCGCATCTGCGTCGCGTAGACCATACTTGAAGAGGTAGTTGATACCCGGTACTTTTCCAGTCGTCTCGTCGAGTACATCACTAGCTCCCTGCATGGCAAGACCGACGCCTGAGCATATCTTATTCACAATATCCTGCATGACGCTAGGGTCGTCCTTCTTTAGCTTATTCTTGTAGCGTGTCGTGAGGTCTGGCAGATCCGTGATTAATTCTGCAATGGGTGAGAATATGCCTAGCTCCAGCAGCTTCCCATCTCGCAGCTTGATCTGCCCGTAGCCCTCAAGATCATTCAGCTTCGTCGACTTAGATCGGAAGCGGAAATCTGCATAGCAAAGGGCAGGGGATAGCTCGGCATCAAAACTCTTAGAAATAGTGGCTAAGTCCATATTCACCGCTCGTACATAGCCGTCGAGACTGCTGGTTTTTCCAGATATTCCTATGCGCAGATCGAGGTTCGCGACACCTTGCCATGTGTAGCTGTTGAAATGCTTTAGCTCGACATAATCATCTGATATATTGACAAATCCCGAGAAGTTCGACACTGGGATATCCACGCCGATAAAGTGGTAGAGCCCGCTGTCGCTCGACTGTATCTCTATCGTGCTGTACATAGGGCGCGTGTAGTCTAGCACGATGGGGAACTCACTCTTCGATGCCTTCATCTTGACGGGGTGTGTGAGCTTAAGCCCATCGAGGTATTCGTAGAGCGGGCTGTAGAACATCCCTATCGCGTAGGCTGGGTAGAGATAGCCCTCGACACCTTCGATCTGCACGTTATCATTGATAATGTCGATGTCCACTCTGTCGCCGGTTAGCTTAGATTCGCGCGGTAGTTCTGCTATCTTATTCGCGCTCATCCAGGGGGTATTATTATAGACGATGGTCGGTGAAAGGATGCTGATAAGCTGCTTATCAGGGATAGCACGACCGTTCGTGTCGCGTGCCTTGTGGTTCACGAACACGTCGACGTGTGCTGTTACATCATGGGCGTAGGTGTAGGGGTCGCGGGGAAGGGCGGTGTCGAGTTTTTCTTTTCCTGTTCCCTGCCCGTGTGCATTTTTTTCTTCTACGATCGCGCCGATGACGAAGCCTAGATTTTTCAAATGCGCGTCCACAGAAGCCTCGATGGCGAGGCCTCGCTCGTAGTTGATGATTGCTTCTATATTGCTGAGCTTGAACTGGGAATCTTTACTGAGCTTGAAGTCTCGGATGATGGTGTGTGCGTCGTAGGAGCCTATGAG
This sequence comes from uncultured Akkermansia sp., assembly GCA_964370425.1. GTDB lineage: Bacteria > Verrucomicrobiota > Verrucomicrobiia > Verrucomicrobiales > Akkermansiaceae > Akkermansia. The sequence continues at coordinate 4,608 of CAYJJD010000034.1, forward strand.
CACATTGAGGTGCTGGAGGCCGATGCTGTTGCTACCCTGTACTTGGAGGTGCCCCTCGGTATTCCCTTGTACGTGCACCGTTAAGGCGCCGCTGTGGTGCTTCAGGGTGAGGTCGCTGACATTATAAACATAGTTCCCATCAGGGGCGCGCTCGAATCGCAGCTGCGTGGATAGATCCACGGTTTCGCTTTTCTCTCGCAGAGCGAGCACATTGACGGGGGTGCGCTTGAGTTTCTCCACATCCAGATCTATCTTACCTGATTGCAATTGGTAGTTCCAGTCTGTGGTGTCGAAGCGCAGTACCGCATCATGGAGGCTGATATCTCCTAGTAGGTCTAGACCATACTCTGCGTGGTATCCTTCGGGAAGCTCACGCGTGACGATTTCTGGTGAGATATGGCAGTTGATGCTGTGGATTTCTAGCTTCTTCCAGTCCTCCCATAAGAGAGATAAGGTGAGCTGTTCTTGCTCTTTCTCGTCCCAGATGAGGGCGATATCTCCAGAGAGTTTCTTAGCATCAGGGAGATGCAGGGAGATGTCTATGGTCTCTGCTTGTCGTCCGTAGACGCTTAGCTGCGATGATTGGAAGTCTAGGCTGCCTGCCTGCGCGTACTGCATGTCAGGGGCGAGGGGGCGTATTTTCACGGCATCGCGGAGGTTGATATTAATCTCGCTGGCCTTGATGTCAGAGCTGCTGAACTGCTTAGCGTAGCTGAAGAGCGAGCACTTGTCTATAATCAAGTCCTGAATGCTTGTGTCTTTCTTCCAATGGAGACCTTCTGTGACGATTTCGCTAAGGAAGGTTTCCACGCTGAGCTCTTCTTCCCCCTCGCGCTGGAGAAGCTTGTCCGCACTCAGGGAAATCTGTGCGCTAGCGATGAGCTCGGGGCGCTCTCCTCGTACGCCATTGAGCCCCTTTAACTTCAGCTCAAAACGAGGATTTACAGACTCGATAACATGCGAATCACTCACGTAGCTGAACTGAGGGATGCTTATGCTCAGCTGCGTGTCGCGCAGGTCGGGCATGAAGTCAATCAGGGGACTTTTCCCTGGGACAAAGTCAGGCGTGCTGATATTCGCGTCAAGGTCGAAACGCAGATTCCCCTTCAGCTTGATACCATCTAGGCTGCTTTCTGTCACTCCCAGTCTGGGGAATCCCGACAGCAGTGGGATGATGTCTTCTGAGGGCATGTCGAGCTTAAGCTTCGTCTTACCATAGCCACTCTTTAAATAGGCTTGCGCGCTTATCTTACCTCGCGGGAGCTCCACCTTGAACTGGTCTATCGTGAAGCTGCTGTTATCGTAGAAAAAGGACAGCGTCAGCTTATTAATGCTAGTAGAGGACAAGGATATATTCTCCTGCACGATATGACCGCTGAGGAAGAGGGCATTGACCCGATTTTCCTCAGAGAGGTGGACGTTCCCCTTGAGCTTAAAAATATTTGAGGCCCGTTTCAGAGTGGGGAGACTTGCGAGCAGAGCCATATCATCGGAGCTGAATAACTCACTCGCGAAGTAGATGGCTGGAAGGTCGCTTTCTATCTGAAAGGCTAGGGCATGCTGTGAGAATCGGTACTCTCCCTGCAAGGCTATCTCACCTTGCGGAGAGCTGCTACGGGCTGTCAATTGATTCAACTTGATCGTATCGTCATCAATGAACAGATCCAGGAGTGCCTGCTTGAAGCGGTATTTCTTGTAGCGAATACTCGGCGCAACGGCGTGAATAGAGCACTGATATCTCAGCCCTATTTGGAAATCTAGCTCAATATGTGGGTGTGAGTCAGCCTGCCACTGCTGCGATGCTATCCACGAATTCACTTCGCGCAGGTAGGGGCGAAGATCGCGGAGCCCCTTCTCTATATTAATCGGTTGAGACTGTGTCTGCTCGTGAGACTTCGGCTGCTGAGCTGCGGATATGCCCAGTTCTTCCAAGTTGATTAAGCCGATGAGCTTCACGGACATGCCCTCCAGTTCGATGCTCCCCTCAGAGAGGCGCATGACATCGGTGGCGGGCTGATGAGCTGTGATATTAATCGAGCGTATCTGGAAGTCTTCCTCGCCCTCCTCCAGAGGAATCCTGATGACGGCATCATGTAGGCGTATGTACTGAGGATCTATGGTTCCTTCGAGTAGGGAGCGCAGTTCGAGGCTGATCTCAGCTTCTGGGAGGTAGATGATAGCCTTGTCATCCTGTGCCTGTGTCGCGTAGACAGAGAGCTTTTTCAGGCGTAGCCCTAGGCCTCGTCTGTAATCCAGGGTGATCTTCTCCACCGCGAGGTGTACGCCGTGCTTCGCGGCATAATCTTCAATTTCACGCAGCGCAAAAGCGGGAATGCCTACGATTCCCAGCCATGTGAACAATAAGAGTATAACAAGCAGAACCACCAGACTTAGCGTCGGGAGAATCACTCCTACTCGTCTGATGGTTAACTTACTTGCCATATTGTAACAAGATATTAAATCTCGGGATCATATTCGCCCTCGGGAAGAGGCGGCGCTTTCGGAAGATTCTGGTCTATATCATCGAGTAGATTCACAAGACCTACGCCGTGTCGCGCTGAGTTATCGTACTTGAATGTCAAGCGCGGTGTACTCTTGAGCACCACTCGTCGGCTCACTGTTTTTTGGATGTAGCCCTTGTTCTTATTGAGCTTCTCGATGACCTGTGGAGGAGCCATGCGACCCACTACACCTATCCAAACGCGCCCTTCCTTGAGGTCATCAGTGATGTTCACCTCAAGGACGGAGATAATCGTTCCAGACCATTCAAAGTCACGCTGAATGACCGCGCTGATTTCGCGCTTCATCAGTTCGTTCACCTTATCCATGCGTCGTGTAGCCATATCGTATGCGGTGGGGATAGAGATTACAGAGTCTGCTTGATCTTCTCGAGTGTGTAGCACTCGATGACATCCTTCTCTTCGTAGTCGTTGTAGTCAGCGAGGCGAATACCGCACTCAAGACCTACCTTAACTTCCTGTACTTCATCTTGGAAGCGGCGGAGTGTAGACATCTTGCCGTCGAAGACGACCTGACCATCGCGGAGGACGCGAGCTTCGGCTGTACGGTGCATGCGACCGTCGGTGACGAATGCACCAGCAGCCTTGCCCTTATTGAGCTTGAAGATCTGACGGATTTCTGCGTGACCGATGATGTTTTCGCGAGTCTCAGGTGCGAGCAGACCGAGCATCGCGTCCTTCACCTGATCGATGAGTTCATACACGATGGAGTAGATCTTCACTTGAATGCCTTCGCGCTTTACGGCGCGGACTGCATTACTCTCTACATTCACATTAAAGCCGAGGATAACCGCATCGGAAGAAGACGCGAGCAGCACATCACTTTCCGTGATAGGACCGACGGCTGCACCGATGAACTGGCATTCTACCTTCGCGCTCTCGATTTCGAGAATAGCGCGCTTGATCGCTTCCACTGAGCCTTGTACGTCACCCTTGAGATAGATCTTCAGTGTGACCTTCTGAGCCCCGTCACCCATCATCGCAAGGATGTCTTCCATGCGTGAGCGCTTCGGTATAGCGAGTCGCTCCTGACGATGGGATTCTTGGCGTTCTTCGGAGAGCTTACGCGCGGCGCGCTCGTTCTTCATTTCGACGAGTTCGTCACCGACGTGTGGAGTGCCTAAGAAGCCAGAAACTTCCGCAGGCATACCGGGGAGGACGCGCTTGATAGGTTTACCATGCTCATCGACAAGAGTCTTGATCTTACCCGCGAATGGACCGCAGATGAAAGGCATGCCTACTTTCAGCGTACCACTCTCCACGATGACCGTGGCGGAGCTACCGCGACCCTGCTCCACGCGTGCTTCGATGATGGAAGCGCGGCAGTTAGCACGTGGGTTAGCCTTGAGTTCGAGGACTTCTGCTTGGAGGCAGAGGAGGTCGAGGAGGTCGGATACGCCATCACCTGTGGATGCAGATACGTCGACGCACTCGATATCACCGCCGAAGTCTGTCACGACGAGACCTTCTTCCATGAGCTGTGTGCGTACACGCGTAGGATCTGCCGCAGGGAGGTCACACTTGTTCACTGCGATGATGAGGGACTTGCCCGCAGCCTGCGTGTGCAGGATGGCCTCGCGCGTCTGTGGCATGATGCCGTCATTCGCAGCGACGACGATGACGACGATGTCGGTGACGTCTGCGCCACGAGCGCGCATCTCTGTGAAAATAGCGTGACCAGGGGTGTCGATGAATGTCAGAAGATTGCTGTCATGCGTGACGGTATAAGCACCGATGTGCTGGGTGATACCACCGGCTTCACCCGCGACGACGCTCGTGCGGCGGATATAGTCGAGAAGAGATGTCTTCCCATGGTCGACGTGACCCATGATGGTGATGATAGGCGTACGCAGCTTCAGCGCGTCTTCTGGCTCTTCTTCGACGGCGACCGCTTCGGGTTCTTGTATCGTTTCTTGCTGAGCCTTCACGCCTGCGCCTTTTTCGCGCTTGATCTTTTCGTAGATGAAATTATGCTTTTCGCTCAGGGCTGCGAGTTGCTCACCTTCGAGGATGGTATCGGGGTTTGCGAACACGCCGAGGGGAAGCAGATCCTTGATGATCATGAAGGGCTTCGCTCCGATCTGAGCCGAAAGTTCAGCCACTGAGATAGGGGCTTTCACCACCGCGTCAGTAGCTGTTGGTGCTGGGGCTGCTTTTGGTGTGGACTTCGGCTTGTTAGCCTGAGCCTTAGGTGCTTCTTCGCGTGGAGCTACTTCCTTAGGTGCAGGAGTGGCTTCAGGCGCAGGAGCGGGGGCAGCCTTTCTCACCTTCTTGCGAGGGGCAAGCAGGTCGAGGGCTTCCTTTTTCTCAGCGGCAGGCTTCGGGCTAGCGGCTGGTTTAGCTGCTGGCTTCGCTGCTGGTTTAGCTGCTGCTTTTTTCTTGGCGCCGCCGATGAGGTTTAAAGCTTCCTTCTTAGGGGCTGGTTCTTTTGATTCAGGCATGTGAAATCTTTTTTATTTCTATTAATGTATGGTTTGTAGTGCGCTTCACGCGCGATAAAAGCTTATTGAGCTGCGTCTTTTGCCTTTTGGATGATGTCTTGTGCATCTGTGATGTCAATGCTTAGCGCATCGACGAGATCTTCTGCTTGCACGTAGGATGCGATGCCTTCTACCGTGGTGAAACCCGAGGCTACCATGCTAGAGGCGAGCTCTGAATCTATGCCCAGTACGCTGGCGAGTGCTTCCGCACCTTCGAGTGCTACTGCCTGAACGCGAGTTGCTTCGCTGAATGGCTCAACGCGCACGTCCCAACGCTCAGCAGGGCTGGAGATGAGGCGAGCGGTGAGGCGAACATTTAAGCCCTTGCGCCCCTTTGCCTTAGCTGCTGCCTTGTCGTCTGCGACGATGACAGTAACAACGCGTTTTTCCTCGTCTACCGTGATGTTGAGAGCCTCAATAGGTGCTAGAGATTCTGTCACCATAGCGGCCTTGTCTTCATTGTACTCCATGATGTCGATCTTCTCGCGGTTAAGCTCAGTGACGACATTCTTCACACGCATGCCACGCATACCCACGCAGGCTCCGATAGGATCGACGTTGGGATCGAGGCTGCGTACGACAAGCTTCGTGCGGTAGCCAGCATCGCGGACGATGTTGACTATTTCCACTGTGTTTTCTGCGATTTCGAGCACTTCGTTTTCGAAGAGTCGGCGCACGAGATTCGGGTGGCTACGGGAAAGGATGAGTTCATTGCCGCGTACGCCATCACGTACGTCGACGACATAGAAGCGCATCTGGTCGCCCTGACCATATTCTTCTGTAGGGATGCGCTGCTTGGAAGGAACGATGCCTTCGAAACGCTCTACCTGCACGATGATGTCACCCTTGTCAAAGCGGCGCACTGTACCTGTTACCACTTCCCCGATGCGATTGCGGAACGCGTCAGCGAGCATTTCCTGCTCCGCCTTGCGGATGCGCTGCTGCATAGTCTGGCGAGCAGTCTGGACGGCGATGCGTCCGAAGTCAGGAGGGGTGATGTTCACCGTGATGAAGTCACCGACTTCCGTTTCTTTGCCACGGCGATCATTCAGCTTCGTTGCGGTAGAGAGGGCTATCTGATTGTAAGGGTCTACGAGTTCTTCGTCTTCGACGATGAGCATATCAGCCTTAATTTTCACTGTGCCACGCTGTGGGTTGATATCCGCGTGGATGTTCTCGATACGCTCAGCTCCATTCACCATCTTGTTGTATGCCGTGATGAAAGCTGCCCCAAGTGCATGGATGACGCGGTCGCGTGTTAGGTCTTTTTCGCGAACGTAGTAGTCGATGAGTGCTGTGATGTCTGTGCTGGCCATATGCTCTGTCTGATATGCTAAAAGTTGTTGATAATCCTAGAAATAAAAAAGAGCGGGCTATATCACCCACCCTGTCTTTATCGAAAGGTTCATGTACGCGAAGGATTATAATTCATAGATACTAGCCTTGTCAAGCCCTTTATCGGAAAATCGTAAAAGCCTTGCGACGTGGTGACATCGCAAGGCTGCTCTGATGAAGTGTGAGGAGGAAAGTTCCTCTATTTTACGCTGTCTTCTTCTTGAAGAGCGAGGCGGTGAAGTTGCGCATGCGGGCAAAGATGGAGTAGAGTGCTGGCACCATGAAGATACCCCAGACCGTGGCGAGTAGCATGCCGAAGAAGGTCGTGATACCGATCTCCTGACGGCTGGCAGCACCAGCCCCAGTCGCAATGACCATGGGGAATACACCGCAGAGGAAGGAGATCGCTGTCATGAGAACGGCGCGGAATCGCTGCTTCGCACCACGGATAGCTGCCTCACAGACAGGCGTGCCGCGCTCGTGCTCGTCCTTCGCGAACTCGACGATGAGCACCGCATTCTTAGACGCGAGACCGATGAGCATGAGTATGCCGAGCTGCACGTAGATGGAGAAGCTCAGTCCGAAGAGCTGTGCGCCCATCAGTGCGCCTAGCGTCGCCACACTCACGGAGAGCAGTACTGGGACAGGGGTCGTCCAGCTCTCGTACTGCGCGACGAGGAAGAGGTAGGCGAAGATGACAGCGAGCAGCAGCAGGTAGCCTATCTTGCCCTCATTCTGCCTCTCTTGGTAGGAAAGGGCTTCCCATGCAGCCTGCCATTGTATATCACGTCCCGCCTCGCGTTCTATCTTATTCTGCTCAGCGAGGAGGTCGCCGATGAGAGCCATGACTTCGCCGGAGCTGACTCCACTGGAGGGGATGACGCTGATTGCTGCACTCATGAGCTGCTCGAATCGCTCATAGCTAGGAGGTCCCATCTTGTAGGAGAGGGAGCACACAGCACTGAGGGGGACCATCGCGCCGCTGTCACTGCGCACGAGCACGTTGAGGATATCATCGGCGGAGCGGCGGCTGTCCGCTGTCGCCTGCATGATGACCTTGAAACTAAATCCATTCAGGGTGAAGTCATTGATGTAGCTCGATGCCATGAGGCTCTGTAGCGTGTTGAAGATGGTCTTCACAGGAATGTTCATGGACTGCGCCTTTTCACGGTTGATCTCCAGATGGATCTGAGGAGTCTCCGCCGTGTAGTTACTGCGTGTCATGGCGACGAGCTGTCGGCCGCTGCTATCGCGGTAGCTCTTGAGCTTCGCATCGAGTTCTTTCACCATGGAGCTGAGATCCTGTGGGGTGGCGTCACCCGATGCTTGGAGCACGAGGGATACACCGCCGGCGATGCCGAGACCCTGAATGGCTGGTGGCGTCTGGGCGACGACGAGGGCTTCTGGGATGTCAGCGCAGACCTTGTTTACGAGTGCTTGGATACTCTTCACATGGAGATCGTCAGTAGGGCGTTCATCCCATGGGTCGAGAATCACGATGAGCATACCGACGTTTTCGCCCGCGGCGACGAAGCTGAAACCAGCATTAGCGAAGACGTGATTCACACCTGGGATCTTCGAGATGCGGCTTTCTATCTCACGCACGACGGCGTCTGTACGCTGCTTCGCTGTCGCCGTACCTTCCAGCATCACCATGACAAAGAGTGTGCCCTTGTCCTCCACAGGGACGAAGGAATTACGCAGCTCGGAGGGCATGATGAGGCGTAGAGGGTTCGCGCTCGCATTCACATTCTTCTGGGCTTCAGCTTGCTTTTCCTTGATGAACGCCATCTTCTCCTCTTCGCTCATCTTGTCCATGCCTGTGATCTTCGCGAGTGTTTCCTGAGGGATGCCCTTGAAGTAGAAGTAATTTCCGCCTGCGACGACAAGCATGATGAGTACCGTCAGCCATGCATTACGCACGAGGAGGCGTGTGCCTGCCATGTAAATCTTACGACCTAGATTAAGTATCCAGTTGAAGGGTGCGAAGATGTAGGAGGAGACGCTACGCGTGCCTTCCTTGGGCTCACGCAGCAAGAGTGCGCAAAGTGCTGGCGAGAGGGTGAGGGCATTAAAGGTCGAGATGCAGAGAGCGATACACATCGTGACCGAGAACTGCGTGTAGATCTTACCGACCATACCGCCGTAGAAGGCGATAGGCACGTATACAGCCAGCGTTACGAGCGTTGTAGCGATGACGGCACTGGTGATCTGCTGCATCCCCTTGATCGTAGCTTCTTTCGCGTCAAGCTTTTCCTCGTGCATGAGGCGCGTGACGTTTTCTACCACCACGATGGCATCATCGACGAGTGAGCCAATGACGAGGATGAGTCCGAACATCGTCAGCACGTTGATGCTGTAACCCAGCACGAACATGACGGTGAAGGCACCGAGTAGGGAGACAGGTATACAGACGACGGGGATGATGGTCGCACGCCAGTCTTGCAAGAAGACGTAGGTGACGAGCACCACGAGGGAGAGGGCGAGAACGAGCGTGATGATGATTTCCTTCATCGTCGCTTCAATAGCGCGTGTCGGGTCATAGCTCATGGACCAGCTCACACCTTCTGGGAAGCTAGCTTCGAGCTCATGAATGACCTCCTTAACGCGCTCGACGGTTTCGAGAGCATTCGCCTCATTCGTTCGTGAGATACGCACACCGACCGCATCTTTTCCGTCGAAACGGGTGTAGGCACTGTTTGCCTCTGCACCTAGTTCGATGGTTGCGATGTCGCGCAGGCGAGTGACATGCCCATCACTGCCGCTTTTCACGATGATGTCGCTGAACTCTTCCGCTGTCTTGAGGCGACCTGTGGCTGTGATGGTGAAGGTGGCCTGTGAATCAATATCCTGAGAGCCTACTGAACCTGCGGCGGCCTGAATGTTCTGCTCGGTGATAGCCTTGCTCACATCGGCATGCGTGATACCCAGCGCACTCATGCGCGTCGGGTTCATCCATATGCGCATCGCGTAGCTGCGGTTACTCATGATGGCAGACTCGGAGACACCTGGTACACGACCGAGGCGGTCACGGACATTCGCACGCACCCAGTTCGTGAGTTCAAGGTCGGAGATCTTCGAAGGATCGCCCATGAAGGACATGGTGCAGAGCATGTCGCTGCTGCGCTTGTGTACCTGATAGCCAGTTTGCTTGATCTCGGCGGGTAGCTTCGATTCAACACGGCTGATGGCGTTCATGACGTTCACCTGTGCCATGTCGTCATTACTGCCAGCGGCGAAGACGAGTGAGAGGCTGTAGGTGCCATTGCTGGTGCTCTTTGAGGAGAAGTACTCGAGATCTTCTAGACCGATGAGCTGCTCTTCGACGGGAGCGGCGATGACCTGAGCGAGTTCTTCCGCACTCGCTCCTGAGTAAGTCATGTTCACCGAGATGGTGGGAGGAGAAACCTGAGGATACTCTGCGATGGGGATCTGCGTGACGCAGATGACACCCGCAAGCATCATGAGGATGGACACGACGAAAGCGAACTTCGGACGCTTAATAAAGAATAGTGAAAACATGAAATGTGTTTAGGTATGATGGATAAGAAAAATATATAATAAACAGGGGCTCGCCGATTACTGGGCGGTGCTGACCTTTGCGCCATGGGCGAGTTCGGAGAACTTCGAGCAGATGATCTCGTCCTCAGGTGAGATCCCTTTGTACACTACGGTGATGCCCTCGTCATTTGTCGCGCCTGTGATGATGGCGGTTTTTACCGCTCGTCCGTGACGGATGACGTAGACGAAGTGCCCTTCGCTGTCCATCTGTACCGCGATAGCGGGGATGCCCATCTGCTTGAACTCAGGCTTGCGCTTCATTTCTATAGTCACGACTGCGCCTGACTTTAGGATGCCGTCGGGATTCGGGAAGACAGCCCAGCAGTTCTGCGTTCCTGTGCCTGTTTTAATCACGTTATCGACAAACTCGATGTCTCCGCGGCTCTCATATCTCTTACCTGATGCGCCGACGAGGGTGAGCTCCACCTGCTGTTTCATCGTATTTGCGCTGCCGAAGTAGGATATAATATCTTTTTCGCTGAGGGAGAAACGCGCGTACATGGGACGTACCTGTAGGAGTGTCGCCATGTCGTAGTCGCTCTTGATATAGCTGCCTTTCGTGTACGTGATACGTCCGATGATGCCGTCTATAGGGGCTTCTATCGTGCAGCGTGAGAGGTCATCTTGTGCGATGAGAAGCTGTGCTTCTGCGGCTGTTTTCTGCGCGACGAGTCTGTCATGGGCGAGCTTTGCCATTTCCACTTCGTTCAGACTGGTGGCAGCGCGCTCCATGAGGAACTTCTGCCTATCCCATTTTCTCAGGGCTTCCTTTATCTGGACTTCGAGCTGGACGATCTTCGCTTCCTGTGCTTTAGCAGTCGCTAGGTAGCGCGTGTCGTCGATGCGGAAGAGGACATCGCCAGCCTTCACTTCCGAGCCTTCGATGAAGGCGATCTCTTCGAGAAGACCCTCAATCTTGGGCTTGATGTTTACCTGACGTACTTCTTCGAGGCGTGCGCCTTTGCTAGTTAATACCGTAGGGTCTACGATGAGCTGCGGCTTCTCCGCCGTGACGTTCACTGCGGGGAGCGTGTCGTTGAGCGTTGGTTTGCTATTCACCTCGGAGCTGACGGGCTGCTGCATCTTAGGATTCACGATGCTGCCTTCGCGTATCTTATGCGCGCCGTCGATGACGACGATCTCTCCTTCTTCGACTCCTGAGTACACGCTCTGGTTCACCCCCTGTGTCGCACCCACCGTGACATTACGGCGCGAGATCTTGTTTTCCTTGTCGACGATGTAGACATAAGCCCCTGTCGAGTCGTAGTGGATAGCTGTCAGGGGGAGCATGCCCACTTCTTGACGTGAGTTCAGGCTGATGATGACTTCTCCTACGCCCGCGTCTGTGAGCTGTCCTTCGGGGTTCGGAAACTCAGCCCATAGGGTGAAGGAGTCAGTGTCTTCACTGAGCTGGCTGTCAATGATGCTGATCTTTCCCATATTAGGAAGAATGTAGCCATCCGATGCACGTAGCTTTATATTTACGACATCCTTGATGCCCTGATGACCATGGAAAACCCCCGTCATGTCATTCTGACTGAGGGGGAATTTAATATAAATAGGATCGACCTGCTTGATCGTAGCGAGCTGAGCGGCGTAGTCGACGTAGTTACCCACGGCATTTTGAATGCGACCGACGCGGCCTGAGATGGTGGCGCGAATAGTGCAGTCGCTGAGATTCTTCTCTGCGAGTGTCAGCATGGCCTGCGCCTCTATCTTCTGCGCATTCAGACCTTCGAGCTCATGCTGGTAACGCTCGCGATCTTCTTCGGATGTCGCCTGCATGTCGGTGAGCTCATTGAGGCGTTCGAGGTGTTTCTTTGTGTAGGCGATGCGTGTATCGAGTTCACCTAAGCTTGCCTTGATTCTCAGTACCTCAGCCTGATAGCGCGTCGGGTCGATGAGGAAGAGTATATCTCCCTTCTTTACAGAGGCTCCGTTCTCTATATTAATCTGCTTTAAGTAGCCCTGGACCGCCGTCTGCACATCTACTCTATGGATGGACTCGGCGTGACCTATGCTGCGACGTTCTACAGAATCGAAGCCGCGTGATACAGGTGCGACAAGAACAGCTGGAGCTGCTCCCCCAGGCATCTGTGCAAGGCTATGATCGCCGACGGTTGATATAGTTAGAATGAGGGCGCTGAGTGGCGCAACGGATCGAGAAGGGTGGAACCAGAACATAAATTTTATAAGGTCTGAAATGTTTACGCAATAAGGAGGCGTTTTGCAAGCTTTTATTAGGTCATAGAGGAAAAAATATTGCTAGATTGACGGAGTCCCTAGTCTCTGATATAAATATGATTATGCCTCGCCCATTCCGCACATCACGCAGCCTCGTGCTCGCCGCGTCTTTATTCCTCTGTGGCTGTGGTCGCTCTCTCGTCTGCGATCCAGTCGAGCCTGAAGTGTATGAGTTTGATAGCATAAAGGAAGCAAGGCTAGATTTTATAGCATGGAAGCGCGAGTGGCTCACACTGACCGATGAATCACTGGAGATGGAGCTGCGTCTTGCAGCGATGAAGCGTTATAATGCCTACTTGCTGGATTTCCTTCGTCATCTGCGCGAGGAGTTCCACGAGGCCATAGAAGATGAACACGAGCTGCGAAGCGATGTCGTCAAGTTTATCTATGAGAAGAAAGACGCGAACTCCCAGCCCTTGCAAATCGTGTACGACGACATCGTCCCAGCCACCGATGTGGAGATAGATAGTCTCGACGATGAGTTCGATCTCGAAGGTCTTGGCGTGCCCCTCGTGGGTATCATCCCCGAGGAAAAGATAGAGGAGGCGGGCATCAAGCACAACATTAGCTCACGAGGAACCGCTCGCACGCTCACAGCCGTCATGGACTTTTCCACAGAGCAGCCACGCCTGCGTCTTATTCCTCGATTCAGGCACGAGCGATACACGCATGAGCGCAGCCGCTACCTGCTCAGCGCGAACTACACCGCGGCACTGGAGATCTACTGGCGACTCACTGACCCCGGTGAGTGGCGACTACTCGGTATGTTCCGCCCCGATGAGGTGAAGGGGGTGGAAGGGCTCTCCTGCGTCGAGTCTTATGACCCCGATCGCATCCCTGTGATACTCGCGCATGGATTATTCTCCACGCCTCAGACATTCAACCAGATGGTGAATCGTCTGCTCATCGATGACCGCATCCGTCGGCATTTCCAGTTCTGGTATTTCACCTACGCGACAGGAGATAGCTGGGTGCATTCTGCGGAGAAGTACCGCACGGCTCTCGCGGAGCTACGCGAGCAAGTCGATCCTGAGAAAAAGAATAAGAACTGGGACAAGAAGGTGCTCGTCGGGCATTCCATGGGAGGGCTCATCACGCATTACTCGCAGACCACCGAGCCATGGAACATGCTCCAGAACATCATCACCGACGAATACCAGAAGAAGTACCTCCACGCAGAATACCTGAACAAGCCCTTCCCGAACCCAGACTATGAGGCGATGCGTGGTCGCTATTTCTTCGAGCCTGTATCGGCAGGGCGCGTCGTCTACATGGCGACACCTCATCAGGGCGCGCCCCTCGCAGATTACTACATCGTCGAGCTATTCAGCCGCCTCATCCAGCTGCCCGAGGATGTGATCACAGAGACGCTGCGAGTCGTGACGCTGCAGGATAATATTCTGCTGTTCCGCCCCGATCGCGTGACTGATTGGTTCACGAGCACCTCTCAGCTCAGTACAGATAGTCCTTTTATCAAGGGGCTACAGGGACTGCCTGTGCAGGATGTCACCACGCATTCCATCATCGGCGATAAGGGGGATGGTGATAGTCCCGATAGCTCCGATGGTGTTGTCCCTTATTGGAGTAGCCATATTAACTGGGGGGGCGAAAGCATCGTTCCTAGCTCGCATAGCGTGCAAAAGGATGAAGAGACGGCGGAGGAAATGAAAAAAATCCTCCATGATTATCTCGATGAGTTGGGATATTAGCCGTGATAATACAGAACTTCTGATTGACTTTATGAGTTAATTTAGTTATAAATCAGCCCGTATAAGCCCCCTAGAGCATCACCCCATACCATCACTATGCCAGCACGCAAGAAAACCCCCATTCGTCGTAAAGTAAAAAACTGGACAGCAGCTGATTCCGTAGACCTCTACGGAGTTCATGACTGGAGTAATGGCTACTTTGATGTGTCACGTACAGGGGAAACCACCGTACAGCTACGTGACGATGATGGTGCGATCAAGGATATCAAGCTCTCTAGTCTCGTGAAAGGGCTGGCCGATCGTGGGACGAATGCCCCCGTGCTTTTCCGCTTCCCTGACCTCTTGCGCGCCCGCGTCGATGAGCTTAATGACAGCTTCGACCGCGCGATCAAGGACGTGAGCTACGAAGGCGTGTACCGTGGAGTCTACCCCGTGAAGGTGAACCAGCAGCGTCAGATCGTCGAAGAAATAATCTCGCACGGCAGGCAGTACCACTACGGATTAGAAGCAGGCTCGAAGCCTGAGCTCATAGCCGCCATGGCTCACATGAATGATCCCGAAGCCTTCCTCATGTGTAATGGCTACAAGGACGACGAGTTCATCGACCTCGCACTCATGGCGCAGAGCATGGGAATTAACATCTACCTCATCCTCGAAATGCCTAACGAGCTCCCAGCCATCATCGAGCGTGCTCGTCGCCTCGGCATCGAGCCGAATCTCGGCGTACGCGTGCGCCTCTCGGCGAAGGGGGCTGGGAACTGGAGTGAATCCGCAGGTGACAAGTCCGTCTTCGGTCTGAACACCGCTCAGGTCATCGAAGTCGTCGATAAGCTGAAAGCGGAAAACATGCTGCACTGCCTCAAGGTGCTGCATTACCATCAGGGCTCACAGATTCCTAACATCTCCGTCATCCGCGAAGGCCTCACGGAAGCCTGCCGCATCTACATCGACCTCGTACGCGAAGGCGCGCCCATGGGCACGCTAGACATGGGCGGCGGTCTTGCCGTCGACTATGATGGCTCTCAGACGAACTTCCATTCCTCCTGTAACTACTCCATCGCAGAATACGCCCGCGACATCGTCGAAGTCGTCGGTGAAATGTGTACGAAGTGCGATGTTGCGCATCCCACGCTCGTGACGGAATCAGGACGCGCCGTGAGTGCTTACCACTCCGTGCTCGTGTTTAACATCCTCGACGTGAACAGTGCGCCTGGTAATGAGACCGCTATTCCTCAGCTGCCACCGAATCCCGGTGAGATCCTTAAGGCACTCGACGAGACCATGCGCATGATCTCGAATAAGAATCTTCAGGAATGCTATAATGACGCGAACTACTATCGCGACCAGCTGCGTATGCAGTTCTTCTACGGTCAGTCCAGCCTGCGTGAGCGAGGCATAGGTGAGGCGATCTACTGGCGCATCATGGGACTCATCTCACGCCGCATCGCCGACATGAGCGAGATACCAGAGGATCTCAAGGAAGTATCCGACAACATGGTGGACTTCTACTATGGGAACTTCTCCCTCTTTCAGAGTCTCCCTGACTCATGGGCGATAGACCAGCTCTTCCCCGTCATGCCCATCCAGCGACTGAATGAACGCCCGACACGCCGCTCCGTCCTCGTGGACATCACCTGCGACTGTGATGGGAAGGTGGATAAGTTCATCGACAAGGAAGACGTTTCGAAGTCACTAGAACTCCATGAGATAGACGATGATGAGAATTACTATGTCGCCATCTTCCTCATAGGAGCGTATCAAGAAACGCTCGGTGATATTCATAACCTCCTCGGTGATACGAATGTCGTCAGCGTGCATCTCGAAAATGGTCGCCCTGTCTACACGCAAGAAGAAGAGGGTGACTGCGTCGGTGATGTGCTCGGCTACGTGAAGTACGACACGAAAGATCTCGTCGCGAAGTTCCGAGGACTCGCAGAAGATGCCGTCGCAGAAGGTCGCATCACGCCACGCCAGCTGCGCGGAGCGCTCGATGCCTACCGCAATGGTCTGAGTGGCTACACCTACTTTGAAATCTAATCCAGTGGGATGATCTGCCCATCGCTGACGCGAAAGACGGGGAGGGGGGCGAGCTCATCGCCCAGCCACCCGAGCTGCGTCGTCGTAATGATGACCTGCGAATCCTGAGGAATGGCGCGTAGCAAGGCTAAGCGACGCGTCACGTCTAATTCGCCAAAGATATCGTCGATGAGTAAGATAGGCGCGCGCCCAGTCTCATGGCTCAGCATATTCGCCTGCGCGAGCTGGAGAGCGCAGGCTATCGTACGCTGCTGCCCCTCGGAGGCATAGCTCGCCGCTGCCTTGCCATGGATGAAAATGTGCATGTCATCGCGATGAGGCCCCTTCGTCGTATGACCCAGCCTCCTGTCATCGCTGAGGCTGTCTTCTAATGCCAGCGCGAGGCTACCATGAGGGCAGCTGGACTGCAAGGAGAGCTCCACTTCTTCTAGCTGTGCGCTGATAGCGGCATGAATCTGCCTCACATAGGGCGCGAGACGGCGTAGGAGCAGATCGCGCAGCGTGTGCAGGATCTCGCCCTGCTCGGCGAGTACCAGAGTGAAGCTCTGGATGGAAGCCGCAGATGAGCGTGGGTTTTTCAGCAGCGCATTGCGCGACTTCAGTGCTTTTTTGTAGCGCAGCAGAGCTTGCCTGTAGCCGGGATGCCACTGTGTACCGAGGAAGTCGAGGTACTTGCGCCTGTCATCCGCTGCGCCATGGATGAGGCTGATATCGCGATTTCCTAGCCAGCTGACAGGGGCGGCATCGTGGAGGAAATCTCCGTAATCACGCCTCGCCTCGCCATCGACACGCAGATCGAGCTGGCGCGGCTGCCATGCGACGCGGCGCGTGTGCTCGCCTGAGCTCAGTGATATGCCAAAACCCGCTTGCCCATGCTGGGCAAGCTTGTCGAGGCGCGCGCTGCGCGGTGAGTGCAGCGTGAGAGCGAAGCAGATCGCTTCGAGAATGCTGGTTTTCCCCTGCGCATTATCTCCACAGAGTATAGCACCCTGAGCTGGAATAGTCCAGCTCAGCCCCTCGTAGCAGCGAAAGTGCTGGAGGCGTAGCGAGTGCAGCATTCTGATAGGATGAGCTTAGTAATCCGTACGCAGTGCCTTGATCGAGTCCATGATCTTCTCACCGAGCGCGCGCTGCTCTTCACGGCTGCGTGCCTTAAGATCTGTCTCACTCAGGTAGAATGGCTCGCCGATGGACAGAGTGATGGGGCGGAAGCGTAGCTTCTTGCTGTGAATGGGCAAGCAGTCGTATGCCCCCTCGATGCGAATAGGCTGGATAGGGACACCAGCGAGCTTGCTGAGGATGAGACCTATGCCGGGCATGGCCTTTTGAATCTGACCGTCTTCGCAGCGTGAGCCTTCTGGGAAGATGATGACGCGGCCGCCTTCCTTGATCGTGCGTATGACCTTAATCACCGCTGCCGCATCGGGACGCGTCTGGTTAATGGGAATGCACTGGCAGAAGGGGAGCGTCTTGCCTAGAATGTAAGGCTTCCACAGGCTGTGGCGAGCCAGCGCGTGTACATTCGTCTCGTAGAGCTGCCCAATCATGGGGGGATCGAGGAAGCTCTGGTGGTTCGCGACGATGATGCAAGGACCATCATCAATGAGGCGTTCGCGGTTGATGATTTTCAGCTTAAAGAAGCTTCTCGCTATATTATAAGCGAGAGAGCGGATGACGAAATAGACAAAGTTAGGAGCCATGATAAGAAAGCAAGTTTAAGCCATTTTCTTACGAATATCAGTGGCGATGAGGGAGACGACCTCCTCGATGCTCATGTCGGAGCTATCGACGAGAAGCGCGTCTTCTGCCTGAGTGAGTGGGGCGCAGGCGCGCTGAGAGTCCTTGCGATCTCGCTCGGCGATCGAGTCCGTGATGCCCTCGGCGGCACGACGTGCAGCACGTACTTCTTCGGAGGCTGTGACGAAATACTTGTAAGGCGTGTCAGGGAAGACGACTGTGCCTATGTCGCGCCCCTCCATGACGACGGCCTCCTGTTTGTTGTACTCACGCTGCTTCGCCACGAGGAATGCACGCACCTCGGGGATGGCGGCGATGGTGGACACCTGATCGTTCACTTCCTTTAGACTTAACTCTGCTGCGAGTTGACGACCTTCAAAGAGGACGCAGGACTGGCTGCCTTCGCGTCCGAAGCTCAGGGGGATGTCAGCGAGCATACGGATGACATCATCGGTGCTGGCTGGCGATATATTATTCTGCATCGCGTACCACGTGATAGCGCGGTACATTGCGCCTGTGTTAATGAAGCAGAAGGAGAGTTCTGCGGCGATGAGTTTCGCTACAGTGGATTTACCCGATGCGGCGGGACCGTCGATGGCTATGGCAGGATATGAGGTGTTCATGATATTGAAATGGAGTATAAAGAGAGGGATATTAGGAGCGTGACTGCATGTAATTCACGATGCCTTGAGCGATGCACTGCGCGAAGTAAATCGCATTCTGATGCTGGGAGATAAAGCTTACATGCGCTTCGTTATTCAGGAAGACCACGGCAGGGATAGCCGCTGGGATGAAGGACTTATCACAGCTGGCGAGTAGCGCGCTGTCGCGTAGGTTTGGATTCTCACGCCGTACGATGGCGCAGCTGTTCCCACGATTCGGCAGTGCATTATTCATCAGTCGCCTGTTTAGAGCGCGTGTGATATAGCCTGAGAGTGCCCCACCGAAGGAATTGCAGAAAATGGTGGAGTGTTGATTCGTCGCCCAGCCTGCGTCCTTCTCGTACTCGTGATGACGCAGGATGAGGATGCAGGCTGGCTCTTGCGTGAGAGCGTAGTTTATACTACTCATCCCTATGGCGGAGAGTTTGGAATGATGGGTGGATTTTGCGGGCTTCTCAGGGGCAGTCACCTGAAGATGGACGATGTCCGAAAGCTTCGAATAGGGGAGCAGACGCGTGTCATTAGGGATAGCTCCGTGATTCACAATGATGCATTCGTAGCCCGCCTCCTCGATGCTTTTCTTGATATAGTAGGAGTACTCGTACCAGAAGGCGAACTCATCCATGAAGCCGTGCTTGTCATCTGGGGTTTGCAAGCTATTGCCTATCTGCGATGCCACATCGAATTGGGGTAAAATGAGGACGACGAGCCGCGATTCCAGTATCTGTCTTTCTACGCGCTCCTGCGTGCAGTGCGTGCAGAGAACCAGCCCGAGAAGTAGGGCTAGGAGCTGCGTGGCACCTTTTGTCAGGAGTGATAGCATGGAGAGTGATGAGTGAGATTAGAGGAGAATACCCTGCTGGCCTGTCAGGCTCAGCCCTAGTTTATGATAGGCCGCTGGCATAGCTTCGCGACCACGCGGCGTGCGCTTTATATAGCCCTGCATGATGAGGAAGGGCTCATGCACGTCTTCGATGGTGGACTCGTCTTCGCCGACAGCGACCGCTAGAGATGAAAGTCCGACAGGTCCTCCAGCGAATTTTCCAATCATCGTTTCGAGGAGACGCTTATCCATCTCATCGAGTCCATCTTCGTCTATGTCTAGCATCCCCAGAGCGAGTTCGGCGATTTCGCCCGTGATGCGCCCATCAGACTTTACCTGCGCATAGTCGCGCACCCAGCGTAGCAGGGAGTTCGTGATACGAGGTGTGCCACGTGAGCGACGCGCGATGCCGAGAGCTCCTTCGTCGTCGAGGGGAACTTGTAGCAGATCCGCCGAGCGATGCAGAATGTGGCTAAGCTCCTCGGCTGAGTAATAGTCGAGGCGGTTCACCATGCCGAAGCGCGAGCGCAGCGGGCTCGTGAGCTTCCCCGCACGTGTCGTCGCGCCGATGAGGGTGAACTTCGGGAGGTTCAGCTGGATGGAGCGCGCATTCGGCCCTTGGTCGATGATGATGTCGAGGCGGAAGTCCTCCATCGCGGGGTAGAGGTATTCTTCAATGGCTGGATGCAGGCGATGGATTTCATCTATGAAGAGGATGTCGCCTTTCTGGATATTCGTAAGGATGCCTGCGAGGTCACCTGCCTTTTCGATCTGTGGCCCGGAGGTGGTGTGAAGCTTCTTTCCCACGGCATGAGCTATGATATTCGCGAGCGTGGTCTTACCGAGTCCCGGAGGACCGCTGAGGAGGACGTGGTCGAGCACATCGTCACGCATGCGCGCGGCTTCCACCATGAGGAGGAGTCGCTCCTTGATCTTTTCTTGACCGCAGAACTCGCTGAATGCGGGCGGCCGTAGGGAGAGATCGAAGGGGCTGCTAGGTGTCTCAGCGAGACGAGTGTAAAGTGAATTATCCATGAGTGATGCGCTGAGATAGCCTAGCATAGATAGACCTCAGAGTCAAGATCGCTGATGGACTCTATGAAGTGTCGTCGTGTCTGAGACGATATATTTTTTTCGGCTAACTTAAAATTTGCTAAAAAAACTATTCTCTAATCTCTTTGCTTCTTTGGTAATTTCTTGATTATAAGATGCGTGATATAATTTATGCGCCTCGTGTTCGATATAAGATAAATTCTCTTACTCGCCACGAGGCGCATCAATATCATCTTCTTCCCGCGAGGCTATTCATTCTTCTCCCAACTGAAGGGCTCGAAGTCTGACTCCTTATCCTCCCACTCAGGACGGCGTCGCGCATAGATGAGCAGAGGGAGTCCAGTGAAGATGAGCACACCTGCAATGAGCAGAGTCACATAGAGCCATGGGCTTCCTACAGGGATTTGACTGGGTGGGATGAGACTGAGGATAAAGACGAGCATGCTACCCAGTAAGCCTATACCTGCGAAGATCCACATGCCCCAGTACTTCCCGCCGGGCACGCGGAAGCCGCGTGGCGTGTCGGTAGACTTGTAGCGTAGGTAGATGGCCGCGGCAAACATGAGCATGTACATGATGAGATAGAGTAGGATGGTGAGCTGGGCGATGATTTGGTAGGCTGCCTGCACGCTGGGCATGATGACGAAGAAGATGGAGAGTAGGGTGACGATGCTTCCCTGAATGAGTAGGATATGAGTCTGCACGCCATTCTTGTTCGTACGCTGCATGAAGCGCGGTAGGTATCCTGCGCGTCCCACTTCAAGAAGCCCCTTTGATGGACCTGCTACCCATGTGATGACCTGCGCGAGTACGCCAAAGGCGAGGAAAGCGGCGATGATGCTACCCAGCCATGAAAGCCCGAAGTAGGCGAAGAGTTTGTTATAGGCGACGAGGAGACTCTGTACGAGATTAATCTCACTATTCGGGATGATGAAGCCAATAGCCAGTGTGCCAAAGACGAAGATACTCACAGTGATGAGTGAGGCTATAGCAATAGCGAGAGGGTAATCACGCTTCGGATTCTGAGTGTCCTTCACATGCACGGCACTCATCTCCATACCTGCATAGAAGAGGAAGATGCTGGCTGCGAGCACGATGGTGTTAAAATTACTCAAGTCAGGGATGAATTTCCCTGCATCCATCTGCACATGGATGGGGTTACCCATGGCCCAGTAGAGCATGCCCATGATGATCAAGAGGGCGGCAGGTAGTATGGTGCCCAAGATTGAGCCCCACTTCATGATGGCCACACTCATGCTGAGTCCTCGGAAGTTGAGCAGAGTCGCAGACCAGTAGACGAGTAACACGATAGCTAGAACGTAGCTTCTATTTGACGACAGGGCACTATCCCAACTCTGGTCAGGTCCCATGAAGGCGAGCGCGACTGCGGCAAAGGTCAGCACGGTAGGAAACCAGATCGTGCTCTGTATCCAGAGTAGCCATATGGCGACGAAGCCAGCTCTCGCACCGAAGGCCTCGCCTACCCAGCGGAAGACTCCTCCTTTCTGAGGCCATGCCGTGGTGAGCTCTGCGGCAATAAGCGAGACAGGTATGAGGAAGAATAGTGCGGCGAAGAGGTAGTAGAAGGCGGAGCTTAGACCATAAGTGCTCTCGGCGGCTAGACCGCGAAGACTGACGATGGCTGCAACATTCATCATCGCGAGGGCGAAGACGCCTATGCGTTTCTTTGTGGGGGCTTGTTTAGACATGAGTTATTAGTGTTACACATTATGATGAGGGGTGATTAGAAATGCCACACGCTTTGGATTTGCAGAACGCAGGCTCCATCGTCGCCTGTAGGACTGTGGATGGGGTTAAAGATGTACTGGATATCGGGCTGTATGAAGAAGGTGGGCGTGATCTGGAAGACCGTTGTGAGTTCTAGTCCGAATTCGTCTTTGTGCTTGTAGGGCTTTTCGCTCTCATCGGCGCGTGCCCAGTAGAAGCCTAGCGCGATTTGCTCCTTGTTGGATTGACTACCCCAGCCCTTGCTGGTAAAGGGGGCTTGCAGCACGAAGCCTGCGGAGGCCGCTGCCTTCACACCAGTGATGCGCGCGGCATCAGGATCATTGTAGCCTGCACGCGAGAAGAAGCCTAGTGGGCTGTGGTGACCGAGCTGCTGCTGGATATTAATCGCCGCTCCGGCTCCCGTCTCGCCATCATGTTCGGTGATGCTGTATTGGACGCGATATGTGCCAGCACCCAATGATGAGTCCTCATCGAGGATATAGCCTAGCTCAGCGATGTGCGCCCAGTAGTTACTGCTGATGTAGTTGAATGGGTTATGATTGAGATGTGTCTGAGTACCAGAGGTGTAGTAGAGCGCGTAAAGGTTCGGGTGAGGCTGCCACGCGGTCATATAGGCCCAGTTCGCCCAGAGGAGGGGGAGGGTAGAGCTGCTGCCGAAGGCGGAGTTCATAAGATTGCCATTCCAAGACGCGGCGTAGGCATTCTGATCGAGAAAGTTCGTAGGATCCATCGTTCCTATCATCGCGACGAACTCCCCATCGAAGGCGCTCATCGCTAGCGAGAGGTTCGAGATGAAGGGACCATTCCCCCCGACGTAGCTACTCTGAGGATTGATGAGCGCGCCGGTGCTGTCTTGCGCATTGTAGCTGCGCTGGGAGAATCCTATCCCGCGCCCCCAGTTCGCCTCCACCATCATGAAGACACCGAAGGAATCGTCACGAGTCTTAGCGAGGTACCAGGCAGCCCAGAGATCCCCTGTGAATGAGGTGAAGCTACTCTTCTGCCCCCCAGTGGATGTGCTGATGCCTGTGTAGTTGACCGCTAGGGTGAGGTCATACTCTAGCCCTATGCTCGACATCCTGCTTTTAACCTGCTGGGCTGCTGAGGAGAAGAGGGTGGTTTTGATTATCTCAGATGGCTCGGTGCAGCTATTACCTATCACAAAAAGGCTGTCGAGGTATGGGGCGAATTTCATCGGCTTGGAGGGGAGAAACTCCCAGTTGCCGCATGCTATAGAGTGCTCCGTCTCGTGCAGCAGTTGCATCATTTTCAAGATCTCGGGATGCGTGGCTACTCCCGCACTGCGCGAGGGATTCTGCATCCATCCAGCCCAGACCTCAAGGGTGCGCGGTGAGATGTTGTCGAGTTTTAGAGGAAAGATACGCATATCTTCCGAAGCATCAGTGTAGCTAGGTGGAGGAGCTGCGACAAGTATACTTGCGCAGCTCAGTATAGATAGAGTGGTGATCAGTGGGTTCATCACTCAGTTTGACACGCCCTGAGATTATCATGTTTAATATCATATAGAAATAATAAATAACATATATGCAACAAATCGACCTCCGTGTGTCTCTAAAAGACATGCAGAATAATAATAACCCTCTACACGATCACGCCCGAGATGACGAAGCCAATAGCAGTACCTTTGGCAGCAGATCGACATCGCACACCCTTCCCACTCATCACATGAGAGAGTATGCTCTCCGTGCTGAAGATGCCTGTCAACTCATCGAAGAAGAGCTACTCCTTGATGGTAATGCTCGTCAGAATCTAGCCACCTTCTGCCAGACATGGGATGAGGCTCAGGTTCATCGTCTCATGGATCTGAGTATTAATAAAAATCTCATAGACAAGGATGAATATCCTCAGACCGCTGAACTCGAGATGCGCTGCGTGCGCATACTCGCTTCTCTCTGGAATGCTCCCGATACTGAGCAATCCATAGGCTGCGCTACCATAGGCTCTAGCGAAGCCTGTATGCTCGCGGGGCTGGCAGCCCTGCGTCGCTGGCGTGCTCGGCGAAAGGTAGAAGGCAAGCCTCATGATACACCGAACTTCGTCTGCGGTCCTGTCCAGATCTGCTGGCACAAGTTTTGCCGCTACTGGGATGTAGAGATGCGCGAAGTCCCCATGGAGAAGGGCTTTTACTCACTCACCCCAGAGGTGCTCGTCGATCATGTGGATGAGAATACCATCCTCGTCATGAGCACACTGGGCGTTACCTACACAGGAGAATACGAAGATGTCGAGGGAATAGCAAAGGCGCTCGATGATATCGCTGCTGCGGGTGGTCCTGATGTCGATCTGCATATAGATGCAGCGAGTGGGGGATTTCTCACCCCCTTCCTCGCACCTGAGCTCCTCGTGGACTTCCGCTTGCCACGTGTGAAGTCTATCAGCGCTAGTGGGCACAAGTTCGGGCTCGCTCCACTCGGCTGCGGCTGGGTGCTGTGGCGCAGTATGCAGGATCTTCCAGAGGAGTTGATATTCAATGTGAACTACCTTGGCGGCAGCATACCCACCATCGCGATTAACTTCTCACGCCCAGCAGGGCAAGTCATCGCTCAGTACTATAACTTCGTGCGCTTGGGAAAGGTCGGCTACAGGCAGATCCATGAAGCCTGCTATAGAGTCGCCGCGTGGCTATCGTCGCAGATCGCTCAGTTGGGCAAGTTTGACTTCATCACATCGGGAGATCCCCTGCGTGGTATACCAGCTCTCTGCTTCTGTATACAGAAAGAAGGACAGGAAGAGCTGGAGGGATTCTCTCTCTATGAGCTCTCTGATCGCCTTCGCATGCGTGGCTGGCAGGTGCCGGCTTACAGTATGCCGGAGCATGTTACCTCACTGGTCGTGATGCGCCTCGTAATTCGTCAGGGCTTCTCTATGGATATGGCGTGCCTCTTCTTGCGTGATTTTGCGAATGCGCTAGACTTCCTCCGTAGGCACCCGAGTCCATCAAGACGTATTGAAGAGGAAAGCGGCAGTTTTTCACATAGCTAGAATCGATATAAGCTACTGTGCTAGGCTGCTGACGCGGTGCGAAAAAAGCATGCACCCCTGTGAGGTGCATGCTCTTAAAGATGATGAAGGCTCTCCGATTACGCGCCCTTCACGAGGAGCTCTGCGATCTGTACGGCATTCAGGGCTGCGCCCTTGCGTACCTGATCACCGACGACCCAGAGATTGAGAGCGTTGTCGAGAGCCTGATCCTTGCGGATACGACCGACGTAGCAGGTGTCACCATTTGTCGAGTCGAGAGGTGTGGGCCAGATGCCCTGTTCGGGATCATCCATGACTTCTACACCTTCATGTCCAGCGAAGCTGGCGCGTGCGCCTTCTACGTCGATGGGCTGCTCGAACTGAGCAATACAGGAGATGGAGTGGCTGCGGTATACAGGAACACGCACGCAGGTGCAGCTGACATTGAGATCAGCGATGCCCATTATCTTGCGACCTTCGACGAGCATCTTCTGCTCTTCCTTCGTGTAGCCGCTCTCGGTGAACTTATCAATCTGCGGGATGAGGTTGAACGCGATCTGCTTCGGATAGGTGGAGCAGGTGACAGGATGTCCGTCGACAACGGCTCGCACCTGATTTTCGAGTTCGGTGATACCCTGCTGACCGCTACCAGATACTGCCTGATAGCTGCTGGCGATTATGGTTTTCAGACCGTACTTCTTATGCAGTGGGTACAGAGCCATCAGGGTGATGATGGTCGTGCAGTTCGGGTTTGCGATGATGTTGCGTGGGTGGTTAAAGGCGGCTTCACCGTTGATTTCAGGGACGACGAGAGGCACGTCTTCATCCTGACGGAAGGCGGAAGAATTATCGACGACGACACAGCCTGCGGCTGCGGCCGCTGGTGCGTACTCAAGTGAGATGCCACCACCAGCG
The DNA here is from genome assembly GCA_964370425.1 of uncultured Akkermansia sp. Taxonomy (GTDB): domain Bacteria; phylum Verrucomicrobiota; class Verrucomicrobiia; order Verrucomicrobiales; family Akkermansiaceae; genus Akkermansia. The sequence continues at coordinate 30,414 of CAYJJD010000034.1, forward strand.
GAGAAAAGGGCGATGTCAACATCCCCGAAGGAATCCTTCGTGAGCTCTTCCACGGTGATCATCTCACCACGGAAGGAGACCTGTTTACCAGCGGAGCGTTTAGAAGCAAGAAGTTTCAAGGAAGCCAGCGGAAAATTGCGGCTCTCAAGGCAGGAAAGAATCTCGACGCCTACTGCACCAGTAGCGCCCACGATAGCTATTCTTGGGTTCTTCATATCTGATAATGTGATCTATATTGATGATTTGTCGTGCGCGCCCATGCGTGCACGCGCAAGAGTATAGAGCTTTTGTTAAGAATTGCAAGTGTTTTTTTCGCATGACAAGGGATTACTCACACGTGTCCCAAATAGTGAGCACGTAGAAATTTGCCTCAAAAATATCAATAAC